>DAOUPR010000082.1 GCA_030626065.1 Clostridium sp.
GTTGTGTTTTATTTATAGAAGGTAAGTAGAATCCGTTGCAAGTATTATAAATTAGTTGATTAGTATTTTAAATTAAATAGGTATATAATACAAGGAAGTCAATTTTGACTTCCTTGTATTAGTTTTTGATAATTAAATATTGTATAATAATAAGGGGATTATATTTTTAGAAGGAGTGAATCTCAATGAGAAAAACAATTCAAGAAACACGACTTCACGATTTAATGCAAAAATATACAAAAATCTGGTGGGATATTGATAAACAATTTCCAAAGTTAGATTACAAAACAAGTTATTGGGACAAGAAAAAAAATGAAATTAATACAGATAGATTTATCGAAGATTTTCTTAAGAGCATTAGTAATTTTCCAAAGGATAAAAAGCAGAAAATAGAGTGGAAAATGGAAGTTCAAAAACTTATAAATAAATTTATTTTAGAAGTTAATATAATTACAGAAGAAGATAAAGAGATTCTTTTTAGTGAAGACTTAATAAATAGTACAAAACAATTCATAAAAGAAGCAAAAACATTTAATGAAAAACTTACGATAGAAGAAATTGGTCAAGCATTGAGAAATTTATGGATTATAAATATCATTCAGTTATTACTTTGTAAAAAATCAGAATTAACATCTTCTGTTTTGGGATACAGTATGTTATATCCTTATACAGATAATTATTTAGATGATGTAAATATTTCAACTGATGATAAAAAAATATTTAATAATAAGTTGGAAAGAAGATTAAAGGGTGAATCAATTAAGGCAATTAACAATCATGAAAAAGATGTTTTTTCTCTTGTATCTAAAATTGAAAGTCAATATGAAAGAGAACAATATCCACAAATTTATGATAGTTTATTGATGATTCATAAAGCACAGGAAGAGAGTTTTAAAAAACAAGAAAAAAAATCTGTACCTTACGAAATAAATATTTTGGGGATAAGCTTTGAAAAAGGAGGCACTTCTGTTTTAACAGATGCATATATGGCAAATGGAACCCTTACTAATGAATGTGTAGAATTTTTCTTTGGATATGGTGTTTTATTGCAACTCTGTGATGACTTGCAAGATGCTAAAGAGGATTTGAAAAATAGTCATATGACAATTATTTCTCAAATAGCCACAAAATATCCATTAGATAGTATTACAAATGCATTAATAAATTTCACTTGTGATTTATTAGATAAAATGGAGTGTTTTGAGATAGAAAATATAAATGAAGTTAAAGCATTAATTAAGAAAAACTGCGTGTTATTAATATATTTTTCAATATCAAAAAATGAATTATTCTATAGCGATTTCTATTACAGAAGAATAAAGGAATATTTCCCTTATACGGCTAGATATATGAATAAACTGAACAAAAAAATAAAAGCTAAATTTTCAAAGCTAGAAAAAAGTTATAATGGAATAAAAGTTGAGGATATTATTTTGTATGCTTTAAGTAATGAAGATTTACGTAAATAAGTGTAGTGATCCTTATCATATAATTTAGCTATTTAAGCATATATTTTATATAGAATTATATGCAGGAGGCTAGGTAAGTGAAATTGTATGAGGTACAATCATTAGACGAATTAAAGAAATTAGGAAGTCATAAAGATATGGCAGCAATGATTAAGAAACATATAGGAAAAGAAGTTAAAATAAAAACTAGAAGTTGGCAAAATGTTTATGATGCAATTTGTGATAATAGAGAATTACTAAGAGCTAAATTAATAGGAAGAGAGAAAACGCAAACAAAAACTGAAACTGACAAGGAAGCAGTTATTAATTGCGAATATTTCATATCTAAAGAGGCAGAAATAATATTTTATATAAATGAACTTAATGGAGAGAGCAGATTAAATAAATTAGGTGTTAATAAGAGGCATTTTAGTGATAAAAAGAAAGCCACTAAATGGAGAAATGATTTAGTAAAAAAAATTCATCCAGATATATGTTCACATCCTAGAGCACTTGAAGCAACAAGAAAATTGAGCAGCATTTATAATGAGATGGTCATAGATGAAAAATAACAGAATAATTCCATATAAACATCCAGTGTCAGAAATAGATTATAAAATTCCTAAGGCTGCACAAGAACAATATAAAGGAACTATTACAGCTATAAATAATGCTTGGAAAAATTCAACCTATCTAGATGATTATGGACAAGTTTGGGTGGAAACAATTAAATTACACAGTATATTAAGAACTAATAAAGGTAATGCAAAATATAAAGTTGCTTCAATCTCTGACGAGCATAAAATAATAATGGGAAATAAAACATATATTAGAGGTTATGAGGTCATAAGGTTAATTGATAAAGCTATTGAAGAATGTGGAATTGGCACAAAGGCTGAGTATTTAAGATATTCAGAGAAAAATTATAATGCTATAAGAGATTCAGATAAAGGAAATTTATTAAGAGAATTAGTAGAAAAAAACAGAACAAAATTGAAAAAAACTCTAAAAAAGAAAAGAATAAAGCTAAAGAAAGTAGCCATTGATGAATTGACTGGTGAGGTGTTGAATAAAAGAAAAAGTGATTTTTCTCATATTAGAAGTTGTAGTATGTATCCGTATCTTGCTGATAATATAAATAATGGTTTGGTTGTTAATAAAGAAACCCATAAAATAATTACTGAGAAAAACATAAATGATGAAGATGAGCTATTTGATTTATGTAAAAATTTAGGGTGGAGACTTAAATGGTATGATGAATATATAAAAATTATTAAGTAATTTAGCCTGTCCTATAAGTTTTATATTAGAGTAACTATTGAAATATTGAAAAAAGTTTGCTATATTATATATAGATAGAGAAAAAGTTTGAAAATTCAAACTATTATTTTTTCTGAGATATGCGTCAATTCTTGTATTGAACCTACAGTTCGAGCAAGGGAGTTCGAAATTTTGATGTTTATATGGACTTATTGTGAGACCCTAAGATGGCTTTTAAGAGATAGATGCATCAGTGAGAGCACCCACCTATCAGTGGATAGGTGTCAATTATAGAGTAACGGTATTTTGGAAATTATATAAGTAAATTTAACGCTAAGGAATTTATTCTTTAGCGTTTTTTTAGAGAAATTTTTTAGTAGTGTGAATTTCTAAATGTTCAGAAAAATATATATGTGAAAATTGTATGAATAATGTGAAGGAACACTTTATAAATTAGAATAAATGTATTAAAATGGTATATAAGCACTAAGTTGGTATTAATGTTAAATTTAATATACGATTAACAATTTCATATAAATAAAATTTAGTATTGTTACTTATGTAGTTTGAAAAATATTAATAGGAGTGATTAGATGTATTTTTTTAATATTACATATGATGTTGAAAATAGGCTGAATTATTTGAGGGAAAGTGGATTTGATAAAATATTACACTCTGATTGGTTGGGGTTAATAACAATTACTAATGAGAAGCGAGTAATCGTAAACAGTGTTAACGATTACAAATATTTGGGGAGTACTAATATAATAAAACTATTAACGTTAGAAGAAATAGATTTAATTAATTTTAATAAAGGTACATTTTTCACTGTTACAGAAAATAACGTTGATTATAATTTGATATTGGGTGTGGTATGCGAATGGGAGGGCAATAAAACAGTTTTAGTAAGTTGTAGTTTTGATAAAAAATACGATGAAAAAGAGTTGATTATATTTAATTTACTTAAAAAAATAAGTTATGAAAATGTAGTATTGAGTAATCAAATGATAAAAGAAAAGAATTATTTGCAGAATATATTTGATAGTACAGAATTAGGTTTTATAAGTATAAATTTACAGGGAGAAATCATAAAAGTTAATAAAATAATATATGATGAATTAGGAGTACAGAGTCAAGATATTATTGGGAAAAGTTTTTATGGGTATTTAACAAGTTTTCAGAGAAAAAAAATGGAAAAGGATATAGAATATATAACATTTAATAATAAAAGAGTTACATATAAGGATATTATTTTTGAAAATAAATTAGGTGAAAAAATGATTCTAAATATGACAATATCTCCTTTGATTGATGGTCAAAATCATGTATATGGAGTAGTAATTGTAATTACAGATATAACAAAGACAATAATACTTGAAAAAGAGCTTGAGCAGGTAAAAAAAATTTCTCTTTTAGGAGATGTTTCATCGAATATAGCACATGAAATAAGAAATCCTCTTATGGGAATAAGAGGATGCGCAAGAATACTACAAAAGGGTATAGATAAAAATAATCAACAATATGAATTTATGGAATCAATTATATCAGAAGTAGATTCTGCTAATAGTGTCATTGAAAGATTTCTTTCTTATTCTCGTATGAATAGAAATGATACTTTTACCCTAATAGATTTAAATGAAGCATTAGAAAAATGTTCGAATTTGATATTTTTTTATAAGGAAAATAAACAAATTGTTGTAAAGAAATATTTATGTGAAAATTCTCCTCGTATTAAGGCAAATATAGTTAAACTGCAGCAAGCATTTCTTAATATATTTATAAACTCTGTACAAGCTATTGAAGATGAAGGAACAATAACTATAAAAACAAGTTATGATGAAATAAAAAAAGAGATTGTTGCAGAAATTTCTGATACAGGCTGTGGAATAGAAAATGATAAAATTAAGGGAATTTTTGACCCTTATATTACTACAAAAAGAGATGGTACAGGTTTAGGACTTTCAATTACAAAGAAAATCATTGAAAATAATGGAGGAAAAATTTTTGTTAATTCTAAGAAGAATTTAGGAACCGATTTTAAAATTGTTTTCCAATATAAGGAGATGGTTTAACTAATGAAATTAAAAAAAATTTTGGTGGTAGACGATCAAAAGGTAATATTAAGAATTATTGCAGCAGAATTAGAAGAAATTGGATGTTTAGTTGATTTGTCTAGTGATGGAGAGGATGCAACTAAAAAAATTCTGACTAAAAAGTATGATGTAGCAGTTCTAGATGTTAATCTTCCTAAAAGTAATGGTATTACACTTTTAAAAAAAATAAAGGAAACATCCCCAGAAACATTTGTAATTATGATGACAGCTTATGGAAGTATTAATAATGCTGTTGAAGCTATGAGAATAGGAGCTTATGATTATTTAACTAAACCTTTTGAAAATAGTGAATTAACAAGTAAGATAGAGGAAGTTTTTAAAATACAGGATAGTAGAAAAACAAGCAATAAAGTTGATGTGAAGAGTAAAACTAATTTAATAGGTAGCGGTAAAGAAATTCAATATATAAAAAATAAAGTTAGGAAAATAAAGGATTTAAATACAACTGTGCTTATAACAGGAGAGAGCGGTACGGGCAAGGGAGTTCTTGCAAAATTAATTCATGAAACTAGTAATCGTAGGAAAAGACCATTTATAAGTGTTAATTGCGCAGTACTTCCTGAAAATCTTATTGAAAGTGAACTTTTTGGGCACAAGAAAGGTTCATTTACTGGGGCGTTTGAAACACAAAAGGGAAAATTTGAATTAGCTCAAAAGGGAACTATTTTTTTAGATGAAATAGGTACATTGCCATTAAATCTTCAAGCTAAATTATTGACAGTATTACAAGATAAAGAAATACAGCCGTTAGGCGGAATGAAAAGTATTCCAGTTGAAGCAAGAGTTATTGCTGCAACAAATTGTAATTTAGAGTATGCTGTGAAAAAAGGAGAGTTTAGAGAGGATTTGTATTATAGATTAAATATAATTAATATAGAATGTCCTCCTTTAAAATATAGAAAAGAAGATTTAATTCTTTTGACAGATTTCTTTGTTAAAAAATATAATAAAGAATTCAATAAGAATATTAATGACATCTCGGAAGATGCAAAAGAAATATTACTTTCATATGAATGGCCAGGTAATGTACGAGAACTGGAAAATACTATTGAAAGTGCTATTGCACTATCAGAAAGTAGTAGTATACATATTGATGATCTTCCTTCTAAAATAAGAAATCGAAGGACAAATGATTTAAAGAAAAAAGAAGAGGCAGTTACATCAGATACACCAAATCCCCCAGATGTACTAGATGAAAAATTTACACCATTAGAAATTCAAGAAATTATAACAATAAAAAATGTATTGAAAAAGAATAATGGACATAGAAAAAAATCTGCTGATGAACTCTGTATATCAAGAAGAACTTTACAATATAAGCTTAAGAAATATGGAATTGTAAAATGAATTTATCCACCACAAAATAAGTGGTGGATTTTTTTATTAAGGAAAATTTTTCTGTGTATTTAAGGAAGGTGCTGATACAAGTAGTGTTATCGAAAGAAATCTAAGAGTTCTTAATGGAGCGGTTCTGTCACGTCTTTGTTAATTAAACTTATTTTGCACATGTGCAAATTTATGCACATATATTTATTTAAACAAAGGTATTTGATTTAGGACAAATGGGTTTGAATACACGAAAAATAGGTGCTAATAAATGGTAAAAAATGGCACGAAAAATGCTTGCATAATACCATAAGTATTAAACTAAAACAAATTATTCTAAAAATTGAAAAAGGGTGGATGTAGTGAGAAAATTAAAAGAATTAAGTTTTTTCGAAAAATTGTTAGAAAAACCTAAAAATCATTTAATTGAAAAAGCATTAGAAGATGGGAGAACAGCTATAGGATATAACTGTTATGTAGTACCTGAACCACTTATTTCGGCAGGAAATGTATTTCCGGTATGGATGAGAGCACCAGAAGTTTTTAGTACACCGCAAGCGGATTATTACTTATCGAGTGTAGTTTGTTCATATTCAAAAGCTATATTAGAAAATGGATTAGATGGAGAATATGATTTTTTAGGAGGATTGGTTTTTGCAGCAAGTTGCGACCATATACGTAGAAGTGGACAACATTTTCATTTATTAAATATAAACGATGATAATGACAAGTTTATTGTTCATATGCTAGATACCCCACATAAGATTAATGAAGCAGGAATACAGTGGTTTATCAATGATATGAAAAAAGCAGCTACGAAATTAAATGAAAACTATGGGGCAAATATAAATGAGAATACACTTAAAAAATCTATTAAAGATATAAATGAATTTAATAAATTGATGAAGTCTATAGGAGATATGAGGAAAGGAGATAAGCCTAAGATAACAGGAACAGAGTTTCATAAGGTGTATGGAGCTAGTAAAGTAGCACCAAAAGATATGCTTATTGAGCCTTTAAAGAGATTAAAAGCAGAATTAGAAGAACGTAAATCTACTATAACTAATGAGACAAGATTAATGGTAGTTGGGCCTAATATTGATAACTCTAAGTTTATAGAATTGATAGAAAATCAAGGAGCCATAGTTGTAGCAGATAGATATTGTTTTGGATCACTTCCTGGTATGGAGCTTATCGAAGAAGAAGGAGACCCATATTACAATATAGCAAAATATTATTTAGATACATGTCAGTGTGCCAGAATGATGGAGAGAGGTAAAGAGAGAATAGAGTATTGTACAAATATAGCAAAAGAATATAAGGTAGATGGAATTGTATTTGAAACAATGAAATTCTGTGATTTATGGGGATATGAGAGTTTAACTTTTGTAGATGGTATGAAAGACCACAACCTTCCAATTGTAAGGATTGAAAGAGAGTATTCATTAACTGGAGAAGGACAATTTAGAACACGTATACAAGCATTTATTGAGAGTATTAAGAATAAAAAAGACTTAGAGATACTAAATAAAAAATAAGGAGGTATATTATGGAGACTTCAAAAGAATTAAATAAAAATATTATTAAAAATCCTGGGATGTTAAGAAATATTAGAAATAGATATATAAATTATAGACAGTGGCGTAAAAATTGGTTTTATATAACCAAAATGGCTGCAGCTTCTCCCGTAGTAATATCAAAAGCTTTGTTTAGATATACTTGGATGTATGATTTGATGAAAAGTAGTTCAATGTTAAGTCTGTATACAGAAGGACGTAATGGTCCTAACTATGACGTAATGGAAGAACATATACCTTTCACAGTAAAATATATGTGCAACATGTATAGGTATGCATTTAAGAATCCAGATAAAGTTGTAATAAATCAAGATATGGTTCCAGCACAAATAATACAGGCAATGGGTTTGTGTAATATAGTTCCAGAGATAGCAGCTATAGTTTTGCCTAAAGTTGATCAATTTTGTGGAGTAAGATATCTGGATGCAGCAGAAAGTAAAGGTTTACCAGGAGATACTTGTGGACTACCAAGGTTTACCACAGGAATTGCACTTATGAATGAAGTGCCACAAGGAAGCTGTATAATATCATCTAATTTACCTTGCGATGGTGGTTTAGCTTCATATGAGTGTATACAAAAAAGTTTGGGAAATATTCCTATTTATCGTTTAAATGTTCCTTATGATTTTAGGAATGAAGAAAGTATAGATACTTTTGTAGAAGATTTAAAAGGAATGATTAAATTCTTAGAAGAAACTACAAAAAGAAAAATGGATTGGGATAAATTACGTGAAATATGTGGTTATTATAATGAATTAGTTGAAATCGAACTTGCAAGATGGGAACTTGCTAAGACTGAAGTGGTTCCTTTATCAAATGATTCTATATGGTTTCCTCATTATTTTAGTTTTAATTCTGCAGCTATTGATAAGGGTTTAGTTAAGCATCAGAGAAAATTATTGAAAATGGATCAAAAGGCTTATAAAAAAGGAAAACCTTGCTTTGATGGAATTAAGTATCGTGTTGTAATGTGGAATCCACCACCATCAGCCTATGGACATATATGGAATTGGCTTGAAAGATGTTGGGGAATTGCTACAGTGATGGATTTGGAAACATATGGAAGCATGAAGTGTATAGATACATCTACTCCTGATTCAATACTTAAAGGTCTTGGGAGAAGTTATATGTGGGCCTCAATGGCAAAACATACAAGAGGTCCGGCGGAAAATATGACTGGAGATCTTTTTGAAGTAATAGAAGAATATAAACCTGATTTTGTTCTATATCCTGCACATATGGGATGTAAGAACAGTATGTCATTAGAAGCAATTATGAAAGAAGAATGTAGAAAACGTAATGTACCATTTTGCGTATTCAGATATGATTTATGTGATAATAGAGTAACTTCACGTCAACAAATGAGAGAACAAATTAGTAAATTTATGATAGATGTAATGAAAGCAGAACCATTAGATCCAAGTTTACTTACAATTGACGACAGTATTGAAGGTAGATGGTAAATTTAATTTTTTATTAAGGGAGAAGATGAGAATGAAAAAATTTTATTGTGGTTGTGATGTAGGGTCAACTTATACTAAGTGTGTAATATTAGATGATGATGAAAATATAGTTTCTACTGCAACGATTAGAAGCAAAATGGATCCATGCGAATCAGCTAGATTAGCACTATTAGAAGCTTTAAAAGGTGCAAATGGCATAGATGACCCAGAAGATTTTACTTATATTATAGGTACTGGTTATGGAAGAACACAAGTTGAGCTAGCGGATGAAAATATATCAGAAATTAGTTGTCATGCTATGGGTGTTCATACAGTTAATCCGAATGTAAAAACTATCATAGATATTGGGGGACAAGATGTAAAAGGCATAAGTGTTGATGAGGATGGGTCTGTTAGAGACTTTGGAATGAATGATAAATGTGCAGCTGGAACAGGCCGTTTTTTCGAAATAATGGCAAGTTGTTTTGAAATGAATTTGAATGAGTTTTCGGATTTGTCGCTTAAAGCTAAAAAAACTATTCAGATAACATCACAATGTAGTGTTTTTGCAGAAACAGAAGTCATTAGCCTTTTAGCACAGAAAAAGCCAGCTGCTGATATAGCAGCAGGTATTCAAATGTCTGTTGCTAAAAGATGTTTTGTAATGATTAAACGAGTAGGTTTAGAAGAAGAAGTAACTGTAACAGGTGGATGTGCTAGAAATGAAGGGTTGATTCTTGCACTTGAAAAATGCTTAAGAGTTAAAATAACTAGGCTTGAGATAGACCCACAACTAATGGGTGCATTAGGAGCAGCTGTATACGCATGTAAAAAAGGTAAGGCTAAAGGTTTATAATTCTTAAGGGGGGATAAAAGTGAAAGCATTAAAGATAATTTTAATAATATTAGTAATTCTTGATGTACTGGGATATATTGTGTGCAGATTTAAATTAGACCAAAAATTTCTAAGATCATTTGAGCCAAAGTATAGGAAAATGGCGGATAAGTCAAAATTAAAACATCAGATTGATTAAAAAAAGAGGAGGGCTGTTTAAATTATGGAATTATTTGAAAACACCTTTGTTACATTAAAAAATTATGTTAATGGTAAGTCTAATAAGGCAAATTTTTTTAAGTATGATGAAAAGGTTAACTGGGAAAAAGACACAAAAGTTGGTGTAATAATGGGGAATGATACAGCTATAGAACTTGGACATCCCTCCACAGAATCTATTTATTTTTTAGCTTGGACGGAAAAAAAAGAAAATATTAGAGATGAGAAAATCACATTAATAGGTAAGGATATAAACAAAATAAAAAAAGGAAAATCTCCTTTTGGCGAAATTATATTAATTAGTGGGCATGGATTTAATGAAGAAAATATTTATGATAGATATTTAGAAATGGATATATTAAAGCGATCATTAAAATTAAAAGGATATATGATTAGGGCAATACCTCAGAGGATGAGAGAGTGGAGCCGCATAAGTAAAAAAGCAGTAAAAAATGGATTCTCTTTTGAAATTTTAGGGGCTGAGATAATTAAAAAATATAAGGAATTAGAATATGTTGATGGAGTGGAAGTTATTTTTATAACTTCTGGTGAAGAAGAATTGAAAAGTTTGAAACCTATAGGAGAAAGAGTAACCAAATCAATACAAGCTATCAATAAGATGTACGAGAATTTGCAGTATGATTGTGAGGTTTGTGAATTTCAAGATGTATGTGATGAAATGGGTGA
>DAOUPR010000009.1 GCA_030626065.1 Clostridium sp.
AGGGCATGGAGCACAAAAGGTCTTTAATATGCAAGAAGATAATGATATGAGAGTTGTAGCAGTACTTGGGGATTCAACTTTCCTTCATACTGGTATAAATTCTCTTTTAGATGTTGCTTATAATAGAAGTAATACAGTAAATGTAATTCTAGATAATAGAATTACAGCAATGACAGGACATCAACAAAATCCTGGTACTGGATTTACTCTTCAAGGAATGCCAACAAATGAAGTTGATATTGAAGCTTTAGTAAGAGCTTGTGGGATAAAAAATGTAAAGACTATAGATCCAAATAACTTAAAAGAAGTAAATGCTGCACTTGTCTGGGCATTTGATTTGGATGAAGCATCTGTTATTATTACTAGATGGCCATGTGTACTTAAGAAACTTTCAAATAAAGATAAAAATGAATTTGAGGGAGCGTTTACTTCAAAATGTAAAATAGATGTAGATAAATGTATCGGATGTAAAAAATGTATTAAGACAGGATGTCCTGCTTTGTCATTTGATAAAGCGAATAAAAAAGCTTCAATAGATCCTCTTAACTGTGTAGGTTGTGAAGTTTGTCTGCAAGTATGTCCAGTAAATGCCATTGAAAAGGAGGGAAAATAATATGACAAAAAGTATATTATTAGTTGGAGTAGGTGGACAGGGAACAATATTAGCAAGTAAACTATTGACAACTGGTCTTATGGAAGCGGGTTATGATGTTAAAATGAGTGAGATTCACGGAATGTCACAAAGAGGTGGTTCTGTTTCTTCACAAGTAAGATTTGGAGATAAAGTTCATTCTCCCGTAATAGAATTAGGTGCAGCAGATATATTAGTGTCTTTTGAAAAAATGGAAGCACTTAGATGGCTTAAATATTTGAAACCATCTGGTAAAGTTGTTGTAACTGATATTGAAATTGAGTCTATGCCAATTTTAAATGGTAAAGTAGATTATCCGTTGGGAATTATTGAAGAACTAAAATCAAGAGCAAATACAACAGTAATTGATGCTGAAGAAGAAGCGCGAAAACTTGGGAATTTAAAAGTAATGAATGTAATATTGCTTGGAGCTCTTGTTAAATCAATGAAGTTAGAATCAATAAATTGGGAAAAAATCATAAAAGAAAATGTAAAAGAAAGATTTATCGATGTCAATTTGAAAGCAATAAATGTAGGAATGTCTTTAATTAATAATTAAGGATGTAATTTGTGATTGGTAAAATGCTCTGAAGAAAGATTCTCCGTATTTTCGGAGAATCTTTTAAATATTAGAGGAATTTTAATTGTATGTAAATAATGCCTAGTGCAAAATAGGATATTAAAAGTTTCTATTTTAGGTCAGAAAATTAGGGAGAGTTTACAGTTGTATGGAAATAAAAAATAGTATATACTAAATAGTATACTATATTGGGGGGATTATATGTTTACTAAAGAAACTCTTGCTGATAAAGTGTACTATTATATTAAAGATAAAATAGTATGTGGAGAAATCAAAAAAGGTGAAAAAATTAATATAGATAGACTGGTTAAAGAAGTTGGAGTAAGTAAAATACCAGTGAGGGAAGCTATAAATAGATTACAACAAGAAGGTATTTTATCTTATAAAACCAATGTTGGAACAAGAGTGGTTGAATTAGATTATAAGGATGTAATAGAAATCAATTTTATATTAAATAAATTAACGGAACAAAATTTATTTATTAGTGAAGAAATAAGTAAAGAAGATTTAAGTGAAATTATAGATAAATATATAGCTATGTCATATGATAATAAGAATTTAAGGGTAAAAGATATAATTGAAAAACAATGTGCTCAATTAAGAGTTTGGAAATAGGTGATAGGATGGCTTTGATAAAAAAGAAGACGATAAAAGAACAAACGCATGAATATTTAAAAAATGAAATATTATCGGGAAATATAAAACCAGGTGAAAAGATTAATATAGAGGAACTTGCTAAAGAACTTGATATAAGTAATTCACCCATAAGAGAAGCTATTAATTTATTGAGTAAAGAAGGTCTTGTGCAAATACAAACTAATCATAGTATAAAAGTTATTGAATTTAATGAGAATGAAATAATTGAGTTAACAGATGCAATTGAAATGCTTATAATTGGCGGTTTTAAGATATGTCTTAGAAAAAATAATATAAAAGAGCTTGTAAATAAAATGGAATTATGTTTAAAAAAGCAAGAAGAATATTTTGAATTAGGAGATTATAGAAAATTCCTAGAGCAATCGATAAAATTTGATGAAATAATAGTAAAGGTTTCAGAAAATAAAAAGTTAATATCTATGGTCAATGATTTAAATGATTTGTTTTTACTTGTGGTAAAAGATTATCAAACTAGCGATATTAGTAGAAAATTGAGTTTAGAACAGCATAATAATATATTAAAAGCTGTTAAAAAAAGTGATATGAAGGAATTCCAAGAAGTTTTATATGAGCACTTTGATCATAGTAGGAAGATGATTAAGGAAAATAAAGTTTAATTTAAGCTAGTCTACAAAAATAGTTGGTAGATTAGCTTAAAATTAGTTTTTTTATTGCATAGTTTTAATTTTCTATTATTTAGGAGTTATTTTTAAATTATATATTTTATTTGTTTTATTTTGAGATTGTGATAGCTGATAAAACACCTAAAATTGCTATTACAATTATTAGTTCTATAAGGGTAAATCTTGTGTAAGACTTTTTCATAATAGATTACCTTTTAAATATATTACTGATTAAGAGTAGCCTACACAATCAAAGGTTATTTATCATACTTGCTAAATAACCAGCACCAAAGCCGTTATCAATATTAACAACACTTACACCACTAGAACAACTATTAAGCATTGCAAGAAGTGCTGATAAGCCACCAAAATTAGCACCATAGCCTATGCTTGTAGGAACTGCTATTACAGGTTTATCTACAAGGCCACCAATTACGCTTCCAAGAGCGCCTTCCATTCCAGCAACTACTATTACAACTTTAGCTCCACGAATAATATCTAGTTTATTAAAAAGTCTATGAATTCCTGCAACTCCTACATCAGAGATAGTTATAACCGTATTGCCCAATATTTCTGCTGTTACAGCGGCTTCTTCTGCTACGGGTAAGTCTGATGTTCCAGCGGTTACTACAACTATGTAAGAGTTGGGCTTTTCTAGGTCTCTTTTTTTTATTACAATTGTTCTTGAAAGTTCGTTATAAATGGCATCACTACATATTTCTTTGATAGCAAAATACATTTCTTTTGATGCTCTTGTTCCTAAAATATTATTGTTTTTGGTAAGCATAAATTCTATAATTTGTTTAACTTGACCTATGGTCTTTCCTTCACAATATATAACTTCAGGGTAACCTACTCGTAGTTCTCTATGGTTATCTATTTTGGCAAAACCTAAGTCTTTAAAAGGTAAATCTTCAAGCTGAGTCATAGCTTCATCAACATTTAATGAACCATTTTTTACTTCTTCTAATAACGATTTGATATCATTTGTATTCATAATAACCACCTTACTTTTAATTGAAGATTTTTTAAATAATATTATTATTTTTCAAAAATTCTTTATCATTTATAACAGTATTATAATCATCATCTCTAATTATTTTATGGTCTTTAGAAAAAACAATAGCTCTTTCAAATACTCCGTCTACGTACTCAAAATCATGAGTGGAGCAAATAATAGTTTTCCCACTTTTGTTTAAATCAATTAATAAATTTCTTAGAAAGGTTTTTCCTTTTGGGTCAATTCCATTCATAGGTTCATCAAGGGTTAAAATTGATGGGTTCATTGAAAGGACACAGGCAATAGCAACTCTCTTTTTTTCTCCACCACTCAGATTATAAGGGCTTTCATGTTTTAATTCTTTAATATTAAGCAATTCAAGACAAGTAGAAACTCTGTTATTAACTACCTTTTCGTCTAGATTCATTTGCCTTGGACCAAATGCAATTTCTTCAAAAACTGTAGGGCAAAATAATTGTGCATCTGAATTTTGAAATATAAACCCTACCTTTTGGTGAAAAGATTTTGAAAAAATATTATTTTGTAAAGTTTTTTGATTAATTAGATTGTCCTCAAAATGGTATTCTCCATTCTGTGGAAAAACGATACCATTAATGACTTTTAAAAGAGATGATTTTCCACTACCATTTTGACCTATTAAGGCGATGGATTCTCCTTTTTTTATATTTATAGTTATATTGTCTAGCGCAATTCTTTTTTTATACTTGAAATTAATATTATCTAATAGTATCATAAGAAAAATCCTTTCTATGTAAAGATGTAAAAGTGCAATTTAGAAAATGAATAAATTATATTTTTATCTGAATAAAAAGAAAGTAGAAATTAAACATATATTTATAATAATATAAGGTATATCCCACTTATGTAGTTTGAAATTAATAAAGGATTTATATTCCCCTGTAAAGCATCTACATTCCATTGATGCGAACATTTCTTCTCCTAAATTCTTTGATTTTAGAAAAGTATTACCGACTATTCTTGAAATAGAGGTATGTTTGTTATAATCTTTTCCTACAGATCTTAATTTTAGAGAGTATAGCATTTGGAGAGAAAAATCTCCAAGAATAAATATGTATTTGATTGTGATTTCTAATATAAAAATAAACAAATCAGGTATAAAAAAAAGTTTTAAAGATTTAGTCATATGGCTCCATTTTGTTGTGTATGAAAGTAGATTTACGGATGTAATAGTGCAAAAAACTTTTATTAAGATAAGCAGACTATTTTTTATATTACCCATCACCATTGAAGGAATTAAAGCAATTAAAGTAAATGTCGGTATAATTGTACAGAGTAGTAGAATACTTCTCTTCTCATCTTTTTCAAACATTAGTATTAAGAAAAAATTATAAATTAAAACGAATCCAATAAAAATGAAATTTCTACTTAATGAAATTAAAATAAGTATACTTAGAGTGAAAATCATTTTTAATACAGAGGAAATATTATAAGATATAGGATTATTTACAATACCTTCTCTCTTTAGTGTTGATAGAAGATGAATAAATGAAAGTATGCTTTTATCTAGAAATTTCTGATTATCCTTTTCAGGAATATAAGTTTCTTCTTTGTATAACCAATCGATGTTCATCAGCTTTGTATCTCCAGTCTAGTAAAGTATATTAATCATTATACCATAATTAAGATTTATTTATAAAAAAAGCTACATTAGTATTTTGACTAATGTAGCTTAAGTAATTTTATTTATTTAGAACTTTTCGCTTTAGGATGAATAAGCAATTTAATGATTAAAAATACAAGTGCAACTCCAATTACAGCAGATAGGATATAGCCTACTATTTCAGGGATACCATAAATTGAATAGTCAGGCATTAGTGACTTGAAGTTGAACCCATTTTCCATACCTTCAGGGATAAAACCTATTAATGAGGTGAATTCTTCAGAACCCCATTCTCCCCAAGCTGTTCCAGTTGCTAATAAGCCAAGTGGAACTAATGCTATAAGCCCAATAATAAGTCTGTAGCCATGTTTAATTGGACTATCAAATTTTTCTTCGAAAAATTCAGGTGAAGATTTTTTTATGAATTGGTAAACAGCCAAGGTTATAGATCCTTCAAGTACGCAAGCAACTAATAAATGAGGAATTACCATAGCAGGTATTGAAATATTTAGACCATAAGGACAATAAAGAGGATTACCCGTAGCATCTTTGAAAAGTAATGGTTGTAATCCAAATTCTATACCAGTAAAAAGAGCTCCTACAGCTAAAGCAATATATGCAGCAATAAAGACGGCAAAGGTCTCTGTTTTTTTACTTTTAAATTTATTAGTAATTATTTTATATATGTAATAAGATACAAAAGGCATGATAAAAGCCATATTAAAACAATTAGCACCTAGTGCAAGAATACCACCATCACCAAAGAAAAAGGCTTGTATAACTAAAGCAATAGTTGTAGAAATGAGCGCTGCATAAGGACCTAATAATATTGCAATTAAAGCTGAGCCGACAGCATGTCCAGTAGTACCACCAGGTAGTGGAATATTAAACATCATAATTAAAAATGAAAAAGCGGCACTAATACCTAGTAAAGGTAGTCTTTTTCTTGTAAATTCATTTTTGATTTTTTTAAGAGCATTTCTCCAAATAGGAATCATTACAACTCCAAAAGTTGCACAGGTTGACGGACTTAAATAATTATCTGGAATATGCATAAAATACCTCCTGTTTATTATGAAATTATTATAGGGTCTTTAATTCAACTATTTATACATATTCTAAACTAGTTTATATGTATAGTTTTATATATGTATAAATAAAGTTTCATAGTTGAAAGCGTATACTATAATTCATCAATCATTATACCACAATTTCATTCTGTGGTTTTACATAAATCGGGAAGATTATATGAGATTAAAAGATTTAATGGAAACTATTAACTGGGTATATGAAATACCTTCTCTATTTGGCCCTTATATTTTTGTTTTATTTGGTAAAGATGCTTCTGATATGAATTAGGAATGTATATAGCAAGATTTTATTACTTTTTATAATCAATAACCTTATGAAATTAAAAATATTTTGATTTATTAATACATGTAATTATATCATTTGAGTTGTCATTTCAAAACCTTCTTTGGTTTTTCCAATATGAATTGTAGTATCTGAAAGTTGCTTGAACTTTCTTGAATTCTCAAAACTTGCACAAACCACTTTATTCTCAACTGTATTAGGTAAAGTTTCTCAATGGATATCCTGCATATGAATAAAAAAAATATATGTGTAATAAAAAACTAATGTAACAATATATTACATTAGAAAGTATTTATTGTGGAGAGATGAATGGATAAAAATTATAAAATAATGTCAATAAAAATTGAGGAGTATGTAATGCAAATTGCAAAGAAAAAAGCTAATCTTTTGTTTGATGGGGATCTAAATTACTACATAAATTGGTTAATATGCTCAAATAATGTGAAGGAAATGAGAAAAGAATTAAATAGAGTGGAAGAAGTAAAAAGAAAAAAGAAGCCTGCTATGGTGGAAGGAACTATTAAAGTAGCAATGTACAATAATATATGTGATTTTTGTAAAAAGGAAATATATCCCGGTGAAGAAATCTGCAAGGGGGAAGGGTACAAGAATTATATTCATAAGAAATGTTGTAAAAGCCAAGAAGTCTAGCCATATAAGAATAATTCTTATGATTAAAATATATGTAAAATATATGCAAAATATATAGTGAAATATGCTATAATTTAATATGTAGGGTATATTTGTAAAAATTATTTTTAAGATGGGATGTGAGCTCTTGCATAGTAAAAGAGGATTTACATTAATAGAAATTATAATAGTAATAGCCATATTAGCTATTATTGCAGCAATTGCTATACCTAGGTTTAATAATATGAGGAAAGAGGCTCAATTAGGAGCTGATAAAGCTAATGCCAAGTTAGTTGGAGATGTTTTGAATAGAGCAGTTGCAGAGGGCAATGTTCAATACGTCGATTATAATGAGAGCACAAAAATAATAAAATTTAAAGCAAACTATGTATATAATGGTGTGCAAATAAGCCAAAAATTTTATGGTACGGGTGGACTATTTGAAAAAGCATTTGTTCCTGCTTATATTGATAAAAAGATTTATGAAAAAGGAATCAATAGGATATTTCAGTTCGAATATGATGAAAATTCTACTGATGATTATGTTATAGTTAATATAATGTATGATCCAGAGAATATTGATAAGGATATCAATAGGGAAAATATAGACGAGCCTTTGTATAGTATCAAATTGCCCAAATAATAAATAATTTTAATTTAAAATAAATGATAAAGGAAGAGGTCTTTTGCATAAAGTAAAAGACCTCTTATTTTTATATGAAAAACATTAAATATGTATATATATAATTAATTAATTAATCATTTTATTTTTAGAAACAAGTATAAGTAAAATTTGGTAATGAATAGCTTATAAATAATACGTATATGAGAACCTATTTAATTGACAAGCATAATATATAAGTATATAATACAAATTAATATATGAACAAGTATTCACATATAAAAACAAGGAGAGTTTTCATTATGAGTAGAGAAAACAATAATAAAATTGAAGTTTGCAGTTGTAATGTTATACATGAAGATAGAGTAAGTAAGGTTACTAAATATATGGTGGATGAAGAACGACTAGAGGGTGTAGCTGATTTGCTAAAGGTTTTTGGGGATAGAACAAGGATTAAAATAATTAATGCTTTGTCTATTTCAGAAATGTGTGTGTGTGATTTAGCTCATGTATTGGATATGACACAATCAGCAATTTCGCATCAACTTAGAGTATTGAAAGGTGCAAGACTTGTGAAATATAGAAAAGAAGGTAAAGTAGTTTATTATTCTCTTGATGATGAACATGTTAAAGAAATTCTTAATATAGCATTGGAACATATTAAAGAATAATTTTAATGAAATGCACAATGCACAATTGTGGTTGATTTTCTTCCCGATGGTAAGAAAATCTTTAATTAATAAAACCGAAAATCTTTGAAAAATTAATTAGTATTGCGTAATTAATTTTTAGAAAAAAGCATTAGAAGATGAAAAAGGAGGCAAAAGATATGCCGGATAATAAAGTTGTAGATAAGAAAGATTGTTGTAGTGACCATTATATTTGCAGTAGTGATAGCAATTGTAATGATAAATTTGAAAAATGTGGAGTTAAGGATAAGGAAATTGAAAGATATAATTTTGATTCTTCTTGTGAGAATATAGTATTAAAAGAATATACGCTTAAAGGATTAAACTGCGCAGGATGTGCAGCTAAAATCGAAAAAAGTGTTAAGGGATTAGAAGGAATAAAAGAAGCTTCATTGAATTTTTCTCTTTCCAAGCTAGAGGTTAGAGTAGAGAAAGAGGATGAAAGTAAAATAAAAGATAAAATTAAAGATATAGTTGTTGCTTTAGAACCTGATGTAAAGGTGATAGATAATAATTTGTTAGAAAAAGATATGAATGAAGTAAATGATGAAAATAAAAAAGATAATAAATTAATAATGAGGATAGGACTCAGTTTAGTAGCCTTAGTAATTGGCTTTTTATTTAAGGATAAAAGTTGGGCAGTGGGTATTTTTTTAGTTTCATATTTAGTAATAGGTTATGATATTATAAAAAAATCTATAAAGAATATAATGATGGGTGAAATCTTCGACGAGAATTTTTTAATGTCTGTTGCTACTATTGCTGCACTTGGATTAAAAGAGTATCCAGAAGCAATTATGGTTATGCTTTTGTATCAAGTTGGAGAATATTTTCAAGATAAAGCAGTAGAATCCTCAAGAAAGTCTATATCTGATTTAATGGATATAAGACCAGAATATGCAAATCTATTAATGCAACATAATATAAAGAAAGTATCACCAAAAGAAGTTAAAGTTGGAGATATAATTCTGGTTAAGCCGGGAGAAAAAGTTCCTTTAGACGGAGTAGTTGTGGAAGGTAGTTCTTCAATAGATACCAAAGCTCTGACAGGCGAATCATTTCCACAAGATATTAATGAGGGAAATGAAATAATAAGTGGATCAGTTAATATTGATGGAGTACTTAAAATTCAGGTTAAAAAGGAATTTGGAGAATCAGCAGTTTCTAAAATTCTTGATTTAGTTCAAAATGCCAGTTCAAAAAAAGCAAAAACAGAGCTGAAAATAACTAAATTTGCAAGATATTATACACCTACAGTAGTTTTTATAGCGTTATTTATTGCCTTAGTACCACCTTTGTTTATAAGTGGACAAGGTTTTAATGATTGGATATTAAGAGGAGCTACTTTTTTAGTTGTATCTTGTCCTTGCGCATTAGTTATTTCTATACCGTTATCTTACTTTGCAGGACTTGGTGCATCTTCTAGAAAAGGAGTATTGATAAAGGGTGGTAATTATCTAGAAGCTTTGAGTAATGTTAATGTGGTTGTTTTTGATAAAACAGGAACTTTAACAGAAGGAGAGTTTAAGGTAGCTAGTCTTAATCCAGAACAAGGATTTACGAAGGATGACTTATTAAGATATACAGCTTATGCTGAGAGTTTTTCAACTCATCCAATAGGAATTTCAATAGTCAGAGACTTTCTAGCTAATGGAATAAAAAATGATGAGTTAAAGAAGGATGAAAAACAAGGACAAGCTATCAATAAAGCTCTAATTAAAAATTATAAAGAAATAAGAGGAAAAGGTATAGAAGCAGATATAGAAGGTAAAAAAGTTTTAAGCGGTAAATTAAATTATTTATTAGAAAAAGAGATAGAGGTAGAAGAAAATAATTCTTCTGGGACAATAGTTTATACAGCGATAGATGGAAAGTATGCTGGATGTATAATTATAAAAGATAAAATTAAAAAAGATTCTAAAAAAGCTATTAAAAATTTATACCAATTAGGAATTAACAAAATTGTAATGCTCACAGGAGACAGAAAAATAACAGGAGAAGAAGTTGCAAGTGAACTAGGTATAAAAGATTATAAATATGAGTTATTACCAGATGAAAAAGTAGAAATTGTAGAAACATTATTAGAGGAAAATAAGAGTAAAACGCTTGCTTTTGTTGGAGATGGAATTAATGATGCACCTGTTTTAAGTAGAGCAGATATTGGAATAGCTATGGGTGGAGTTGGCTCAGATGCAGCAATTGAGGCTGCAGATGTGGTTATTATGAACGATGAACCTTCTAAGATAATTGACGCAATTAATATTGCCAAGAAAACTAAAAGAATAGCTAATCAAAATATTTTTATGGCTCTTTCAGTTAAATTTATTATTATGATATTAGCTTTATTTGGACTTGCTCCTATGTGGCTTGCAATTTTTGGAGATGTAGGAATTTCAATAATTGCAGTATTTAATGCCATGAGGATACTTCGAAAATAGGTAGTGTTTTAAAGAGTTGTTGATAATAATAAGTGTTGTTTTTACAAAGGATTTTTTTGTTTTTTATTAATGTGCAGAGTGCAGTTTGCAATGTGCAGTGAATGATAATTTTCTTCCTTTTGTCAGAAAATCTTTAATTAAACAAAAGATTTTCTGAAGAATGAAGAGAAACACCTTTCAGTGCACTCTACAAACTGCACTCTACACTCTTTTTTGTATAAGAACTATAATTAAACAATAGTTTGAATATGAAAAATATTTTAAAATTTAGTCAAAAAATAATTTATATAAAGTCCATAAGTTAAAATAATTTGGGGATAATAAAAAATGAGATGCTCATAAAGATAATTATAAATAGTGTGAAGTGTGAAGTTTGGGAATCATCTATAAAATAAGAAGGGATATAAGAATATGATTATGCAATTATTAATAATTTTTCTTTTGATTTGTATGAATGCTTTTTTTGCAGCATCAGAAATGGCTATAGTATCCTTAAATAAATCAAAGATATCACTTTTGGCTAAACAAGGAGATGATAAAGCAAAATTACTTATAAAGTTAATGAAGGAACCAAGCAGGTTCTTAGCAACAATTCAAGTAGGCATTACTTTGGGTGGATTTTTTGCTAGTGCTTCGGCTGCAACTAATTTATCTCAGCCTTTAGCTAGTGTTCTAGCAAAAATGAGTATTCCGGGAAGTGGTCAAGTTGCTTTTGTAGTAGTTACCGTTATTTTAGCTTATTTAACATTAGTTTTAGGAGAATTATTTCCTAAAAGATTAGCGCTTCAAAATGCTGAAGCCATTGCAATGTTTGCTGTAAAACCTATTTTATTTATATCAAAAATAACTCTTCCTTTTGTGAAGATATTAACTTTTTCTACTAATTTGCTTGTAAAACTTTCAGGGGTAAATAGAGAGAGTTTAAATGAAAAAATATCTAGGGAAGAAATTAGAATGATGATCGATACTGGTGAAGAACATGGAGTAATAAATCATATAGAGAAAGATATGATAGAGGGGATTTTTGAGTTTGATGATACTTTAGCAAAAGAAATAATGACCCCTAAGTTTAATGTTTTTATGTTAGATATTAGTTTATATCCTGAGGAGTTACTAGCGAGAATAACAGAAGAGAAGTATTCAAGAATACCTATGTATGAAGAAAATATTGATAATATAATTGGATTTATATATGTAAAAGACTTATTTGTAGAATTATATAAAGGAAAGATTACTAGTGGGATAATAAGAAAATTATTGAGACCTGCGTATTTTGTGCCTGAGACAAAGAATATTGATGAATTATTTGTTGAAATGCAAAGCACAAAGAACAATATTGCTTTTCTAATAGATGAGTATGGTTCTTTTAGCGGAATAGTAACTACAGAAGACCTCGTAGAGGAAGTAATGGGAAATATATTTGATGAACATGATGATAGCCATGATTTTATTGAGAAAATGGAGGATAGTATTTATATAGTAGATGGATTTACTACTATTGATGAATTGAATGAAAGACTACATATTGAAATTCCTTCCGGAGAATTTGACACTATAGGAGGATTTATTATAGATTATCTTGGATATATACCTAAAGTTAATGAAAATAAAATTATAGAATATAATGATATAGTTTTGAAAATAGAAAAGGTTAAACAAAAAAGAATAGATAAAGTTAAAATAATAAAAAGAATTGAATAAAAAGATAAAGAAAAATCAAAGCTTAGTTATTAAAATTGAGCTTTGATTTTTAATTTTAGAATTAAATGCAAATAACTTAACGATTATAATCATTATCAGCTCGTTTTTTATTTTCGTACATTGGTTTGTAATTGTTTGGTTTTCCTTTTTAATTCATATCTATGAATTAATCGATTAAAAACTATTTTCAGTATTGCGCCAGTAGGAATAGCTAGTAATATACCTAAGACTCCAGCGTAAGCTCCACCTAAGGTTATTGAAAATATTATCCAAAGCGGGTCTAGCCCTATATAATTACCCATAACTTTTGGCCCAATAAAGTTTCCGTCAAACTGTTGAAGAATAATTATAAATATACCTACCCAAATAGCTTTTAATGGATCATATGTTAAGGTAGCTGCAATTGCTGGGATTGCACCTAAGAACGGTCCTATATAAGGGATTACATTTGTCATACATATAGTTAATCCTAGTATTGCGGCATATTTTACACCAATCAAAGAAAAACCAATAAAAGCTAAGAATCCAACAATTAGCGCCTCTACAATAAGTCCAGATAAGAAATGTGAAAAAATATCATTAACTTCTTTTAGGAATTCGCTTATTTTTTTCTCTTTTTCGTTGTTAAATAGAGCTT
This sequence comes from Clostridium sp., assembly GCA_030626065.1. Lineage (GTDB taxonomy): Bacteria > Bacillota > Clostridia > Clostridiales > Clostridiaceae > Clostridium_AF. Next base: position 13,225 of record DAOUPR010000009.1, read on the forward strand.
TAATTAAATAATTACCTAATGTTTTGAGTTTTTGTTTACCAGCAAGCATATAAATGGAAATAATTATTCCAAAAAAAACATTCATAAAAGTTGATGTTATAGAAACAAAAATTTTCATTGTATTATTTAATAAAAAAGTAGAGATAGTACCTAAGTAATCAGTTATTTTACTGATATTTTCATCTAATATATTTTGTACTGGTCCAAGATCATATTGAGCTAAATATTCAGGTAAGTGAGATATACTAACTGAAATTGCATTTACTAAATTTATTAAATTATCGAAAACCATAGGGAGACCTTTAACTATAAAAAGAGTAATTATTAACGTTAATATTAAATAAGTTATAGCGATTATTGCACCTAAATTAATTTTAAATCTTCTGTGGATATAGTAAACAGGTCGATTTAATATATAAGCTATTCCAAAGCCTATATAGAATGGTGTTAGCACGCTGAAGAATTTAATTGTTGAATTTTTAATGCCTTGGAAGTTGAATATTATCATTGCAGTAAGCAAAACACCAATAAAGAAAATTATACAATATTCTATAAAATTACGTTTATCCTTAAACATATTAATATCCTTTCATATATAAATCTATTAAAACTAAAATAATTTATTCAAACAATAATTTGATATCAACAATATTTTATAAATTAAGGTATTAAGTGAAGTAATTATTTCATTCTATTATAATATAGAGGATTAGTTCCTCCAAGTATTATTTAATGAATTAAATAAATATTATATTAAAATAATTTAATATAATGAGTATATTATAAAAAATTTGTAAATAAATGAGTGTATTATAAATAATTTATATATAAATGAGAATAATATGTTTATCAAACTAGAATAAAAGGAGTAGAAATTATGCTAAAACTAAAGAAAATTATTGTTCCAACTATTTTAATTATCAATATTTTAATGTGTACTGTTGTATTTGCAACTAATATAGACAGTGCTCAAAAAGTTTCTGTTACAAATATAGAAATGACAAAAAGTTTTCCGGGAAAAAGAAAAATAAATGAGAAGGATAAGAAAAGAGAAGAACGAAAAAAAGAGCAACAAGAGATTATCGAAAAAGGTGAAAAAATAGTTCCGGGAATAAAGAGTCAATGGGAAGAAGCCGAGAATGAACTAGATGGTTTAAGAGAACAATTACATACAAGAAATGAAAAAATGATACAGGAAAAAGAAAAGGTGAAAAGTGAAATTAGATCTAAAGTTGATAAAGGAGAAATGACAAAAGAAGAAGGAAAAGAGTATTTAGAAAATTTAAAAGAAGAAAATAGAAATAAGAATGAAATAAATGAAGAGAATAAAGAAGCACTTAGACAAAAATGTACTATTGATTGGAAAAATTTTAAAGAAGCAGTCGAAAAAGAAGATAAGGATGAAATAGAAAAATCTTTTAAGGAAATATTAAATAATAAAAATGAACGTATTAAGGAATTAAAAGAATTGCTAAAATAATAAAATATATCTTATAAAAAACCCTAAGATTAATTAATCTTAGGGTTTTAAACTAGTTTAAACCATAAAAATCAGGTGTTTTAGTCAATTAAATTTTTCTGTTTGCTTAAAAGAGCTCCGCCAAAGATAATTGATATAATACCAATGGTAACACCTGTGACTATAGAGATTATTCCTAGAACAATTCCAGAAGTCCCAGCATTTTTTACTGCTTTATATGTTGACTCATCATACTTAATCACAAAATACCTCCTCAATATAAGCTAAGCTTATTAATTGCTTTTAAAGTGTGCTTTTTTAATTGTTTAATTAAATATTATACTAATTGGAGAACAAATTCAAATAAATTAGAAATAAGCTATGATGTAATTGTGTAATAAAACATTTATGAAGAAAATTAGGACGTGAGTTTATGGTAAAATAAAGTATATTTATTTTAGGGAGGGAATGGAATGGCAGATAATCTTACACATTTTTTCTTTGCTGAAGATATGCTGAAAAAAATTAATGATGGTGATTTAGTCGATATTATAAACTCACGAGAAAATCTTTTTTTCCTAGGTGCTATGGGACCTGATGTTTTCTTCTTTTCTGGGATGAATCCTTTGAGTAAATCTGAAAATATAATGAAATTAGCCAAAGTAATGCATAGAGAAAAGACTGGTGATTTTTTAAATAATGGAATAAGATTTTTAGAGAAGATGGATAATGGTTCAGAAGAATATAAGGATTTATTAGTGTACTTTATAGGATTTATATGTCATTATAGTTGTGATAGATTTGTACATCCTTATGTATATTGGGCTCAATTGAATAATGTTTATACAGTAAAAGGGGATAAGGTAAAAATAAGACATGTTGAATTGGAAGGTATAATAGATAGTATTTTAGCAAGTGAAAGATTAGGAAAAGAATCTAAATATATAAATGGAAATAAATATATAAAAGATAAAAAAGCAATCCCTAATATAATAAAAGATTTTTTAGTTTATTCAGCTAAAGAGATTTATAATTTAGATATACTGCAAGAGGATGTTCAAAAAACAGTTAATACTGGATATATTACATTCTGGTTATTTAATGATCCAAAGGGAATCAAAAGTGCAGTTCTGAATTTTTTCTTGAAATTGTTTAAGAAAAAACCAGTAGAATTTCACACGCAATTTAGTTGTGATAGCAATATAGATTATATGAATGTTAAAAGAAGAAAATGGTTTAATCCTGTAGATAAAAATAAAGTTCATAATGAAAGCTTTTATGATTTATTAGAAATTGCATTAGAAAAGGGAAAAGAGCAGATTAATGGAGTGATTGAGATTTTATATAATAGTGATGTAAAAGCTGAAAACATTAGTATTTTTAAAAATTTAGGCTATGATACTAATAGGCCATTTGATGAGAAACATCAGGAGATTTTAAAATGAACGAAAGAGAAAGTAATATATTGTGTATTCAATCCAGTTGATGAAAGTTATGAATTTTTGGATAAATAACAATTAAAAACTCATGCTAGGAGATAAAGATGATAGATACAAGGTTGTTAACTTTTCTTACAGTTGCTAAAATTAAAAACTATACTAAAGCAGCACAAATTCTTAATTTAACACAGCCTGCAGTTAGCCAGCATATTAAATTTTTAGAAGAATATTATGGTGTGAAATTTATTAAAAAAAATGGTAGGAATATTGAGTTAACTGAAGAAGGAGAAGAGTTTTTAAAATACGCAAAGGATGTTGAAATAAAAGAAAGAGATATTTTGAAGAAGTTAAGGAATAAAGCTTTTATAGAAAAAACATATAATATTGGTGCAACGTTGACAATTGGAGGGTATCTTCTCCCCAAAATGATAGGACAATATAAAGTTTTACATCCAGAAATTGATTTGATTTTGACTGTAAATAATACAGAGAAGATATTAAAAAGACTACTAAGAGAAGAGATTGATTTGGGGCTAGTTGAAGGACCTTTTGATAGAAATAAATTTGAATATGTAAAAATAAAAGAAGATGAGTTAGTTTTAGCTTTTTCACCAAAGCATCCCTTTAATGAAAAGGAATTTGTAGTTATGGAGGATATATTCTGTGGAAAACTTATTTTGAGAGAAGATGGTTCTGGAACTAGAAAATCTTTTGAAAATACTTTGATAGAAGAAAACTACAATTTTGATGATTATACTGTCTACATGGAAGTAGGCAGTATAGATGCCATAAAAGCTTTAGTGGAGGAAAATTTAGGTTATACCATTATTTCTAAAGAAGCAATAAAAAGAGAAGTAGAATTAGGTTTCATTAAAACATTACCCATTAAAAATAAAGATTTGAAGGAAATTAAGTTTAAAAGAGAATTTAATTTTGTTTATATGAATAATTCTATTAATAATACATATTTAGCGGATTTTATTAATTATTGTAACAAAGCAATACTATAAGGAAATTTTATATATTTATAAGTATTTATAATTTTTAATTATACCTTGAGTTTGATATAATTCAAATCGAGGTGATTTTATGAAAAAACTAAAAAAAATAATACCTGGTATTGTTTTTGTGTTTTTTATATCTATATTGGCTATGTATATAAATGATTCTTTAAGGAGATGGATCAATCTAGAGGCATTGACTATAGGAATAGTAATCGGAATTATTTATAATAATACTGTAAAAACTAGTAAGGTTTTTACAGATGGAATCAAATTTTCTTTGAAAAAACTTTTGAAAATCGGAATTGTATTACTTGGATTTAAATTGGATTTTAAGTCCATAATGGAGCTAGGCCCTAGAGTAATTATTATGGTGTTAATATTTGTTCCAAGTGTTTTACTTATAGCTGTTTTTCTAGGAAAACTATTTAAGGTGGAGGACAAACTTGCCGTACTTATTGGTGTGGGGTCTTGTATTTGTGGAGCGTCTGCAGTAGTTGCTATGGCTCCAACTATTAATGCTGAAGATGAGGATTCTGTTGTTGCAGTTTCTATAGTAAGCTTTTTGGGTGCTATTGGTGTTTTGGTTTATTCAGCAATGTCTGTAACACTTAATATTAGTGATATTCAATATGGAGTTTGGTCTGGTATTTCACTGCATGGTGTTGCACATGCAATAGCTGCGGCATTTGCAAGAGGTGAAATTTCGGGTGAAGTTGGAACCTTTGTTAAAATGACTAGAGTATTAATGCTTGTGCCTGTTTCTTTAGTATTAGGTTATATTTATAATAAATCAGAAAAAACTGAGGAAAATAATGCCGTGAAGAAGGCGAAATTTCCTATGTATGTTTTATACTTTATAATGGCAGGAGTAGTTAGCTCTTTAGGAATTATACCAAATAGCATAACTAATATACTTGTTAAACTTAGTTCAATATTTATATTAATGGCTATGGTTGCTATGGGGTTATCTGTTAATTTTAAGGATATTAAGGATAGAGGAATTAAGGCCTTATATGTAGGAGGAATTTTGTTTTTGATTACCTCTGTATCAACATGTATTGCTGTGCAAGTGTTTATATAGATGATAGATTTGCTATTAAAAGACTATGTTTTAAAGTAATGTTGCTATTTAAGCTATTGTTTAAATATTTGTATTAATTCTTAGATTAAAGAAAAGACAGTAAATAGATGTTATGTACAAATCTATCTACTGTCTTTTAATTATTCCACGGAGTTCAATTTCACAAGCACAGTCTCTTCAATCAATTTAATATTTTCAAGAGCTTCTTCTTCAGTAGCTCCTTTTGTATATATATATATTTTAATCTTAGGCTCTGTACCTGATGGTCTTACAGCATACCAGCTACCGTCTTCTAGGAAGAATCTTAGAACATTTGATGCAGGAATATCTTTATAACCATTCTCGTAGTCTACAGCTTCAGAAAGTGCTTTATCACCAATTTGAGTTGGATAATCTTTTCTGTAAACATCCATCATTCTTTTAATTCTATTTTTTCCTTCAACGCCTTCTAAAACAAGAGAAATTTGTTTTTCTCTAAAGTGACCGTGTTTTTCAAATATTTCATTTAATACATCTAAAAGAGTTTTACCCATTGATTTATAATAAGCAGCAGCTTCACATAAAAGCATAGAAGAGCTAACTGCATCTTTATCTCTTACAGCAGTTCCTGTAGTATAGCCGATACTTTCTTCATAGCCGAAAATATAGTTATATCCTTTCTCAGATAATTCAGGGATTCTTCCGCATATATTTTTAAAACCAGTTAGAGCTTCAAAAGTTTCAACGCCATATTCAGCTGCTATAGTTTTCCCTAAATCGCCTGTAACAATTGATTTAACTATTGCAGGTTTAGTTGGAAGAGTACCTACAGAATTCATACCTTCAACTATATAATTAATAAGAATTGCTCCAGTTTGATTTCCATTAAAAGAAACGTATTCTCCATTTTCATCTCTAACTTCAATAGCGAGTCTATCACAATCAGGGTCAGTAGCTATTAATAATTCTGCGCCTATTTGTTTTCCTAAATTCTCAGCATATTTGAATGCTCTTGTATCTTCTGGGTTAGGGTATCCTACTGTTGTAAAGTCTGGGTCTGGATTTTCTTGCTCAGGAACTACAACTATATTTGTAAATCCTCTTTCTTTAAGTACTCTTCTTACTGGAAGATTGCCTGTTCCATTAAGAGGTGTATATACTATTTTTATATCCTTATCTATATTTTCATCTCTGAGGCTTAAGCCTTTTACCATACCGATGTATTTATCATCCATTTCTTTACCTAGCATAGTTAATAAACCAGATTTTTTAGCTTCATCTTCGTCTGCTTTTTTAACATCCTCTAAGCCTTTAAGGGATAATATTTCTTTAGTCATTCCATCAGCAATATCTGATAATACTTGAGCGCCATCTTCCCAATATACTTTGTAGCCGTTGTAATCTTTTGGGTTGTGAGAAGCTGTAATGATTATTCCAGAAGCTGCGTTTAAGTCTCTTATAGCATATGAAATCTCTGGTGTAGGTCTTAAGCTTTCAAATAAGTATGCTTTAATTCCACTTGCATTTAATACAAGAGCGGCAGTCATTGCAAATTCTGCAGAGAAATGTCTACAGTCATATCCAATAACAACGCCCCTGTCCACATAGTCTTGACCTTTATCCACAATAAAATTAGCGATTCCTTGTGTAACTGTGGATATGTTGTATATATTCATTCTGTTTGTACCGATTCCAAGCTTTCCTCTTAGGCCAGCAGTACCAAATTCAAGGGTTTTATAGAATCTATCCTCAATTTCTTGTTCATTTCCTTCCAAGCCTTTTAATTCTTTTTTTGCTTTTTCATCAATGAAAGGGTTATTAAGCCACTCTTCATAAATTTTTCTGTATTCCATTTTATTTTCCTCCTTATATATATTGTAAAACGAATTAGCAATTTGCAATTATTATAAAACAAATTAGCAGCAATTTGCAATTAGCAATTTTCAATTAATTTAATAATTAAAGATTTTCTGACCAAAGGGAAGAAAATCATCCATAATTGTGCATTGTGCATTGTAAATTGTAAATTGTGCATTGTAATAAATGTAGCGTATTTAGTCTTGTTTTTCAATCAAAAATAGAATAATTATGAATTACGTGCAAATAGTATCTATTTGTTAATAAATTTTTCAACATATATTAATGGACTTGATAAATTTTTAGAAGTTTTTCATAAAACTAAGAGCACTTTTGTAAAATATCTTTTCAATTTCATCATCAGTAAAGTTTGCTTTTTTTAATCCATGTTCTAATTCATTCATATAGCTTATATCATGTAATTCTAAATTGCAATTTATGCCATCAAAATCGGAACCTAAAGAAATAACATCAATACCACCAATATTTTTTATGTGCTTTATATGTTGTATAATATCACATATATTGCTTTCATTACTTCCATTTAGAAATTTACTATAATAATTAATACCTATTAAACCACCACTATTAGAAATTATTTTTATCATATCATCTGTTAAATTTCTGGCATTATTCTCAATAGATCTAGAATTAGAATGAGATGCTAAAAAAGGAGAATTAGAGAGTTTAGATACATCATAAAAGCCTTCATCAGAAAGGTGAGATACATCTATTATCATATTTAGTTTATTCATTTCTTTAATTAATTCTTTTCCAAAAGAAGTTAAGCCATTGTTGCTATATTTGAACTCATGATTAGGATAACCAATTTCATTAGGATAATTCCAGGTTAAAGTTATTAGTGAAACACCTCGGGCATTTAAAGAGTATAGATTGTCCATAGTACCTTCTAAAGCTTCTCCACCTTCTATTGTTAAAAAAGCAGAAATTTTATTTTGTTTCATATTAAAAACTAATTCATTGTAATTTGAGGCAAATGAAATATTATCTTTATTTTTTTCTAATTCAGAATAAAATAAATTGATTAATTCATTGGAATAATTAAAAGGAGAACTAATATTATTTTTGTCAATGAAAATTGCAAAAAATTGACCTATTGATTTAGCTTTTTTTAATTTTTCTATATCAACGTGAAATTGATTTCTATATAATTCTTTATTTTCTAAATAAATTGTACTAAGCGTGTCGCAATGTAAATCTATTAAATTCATAAGGTCACATCCTTTTTGGTGCAATATGGTATAAAATATATTATATCATTATAACATAATAAGCATAATAGGTGCTAAAGGTGTTAGTATTGACACTAATTCAGTTCTAATTTATACTTGATTATGTGGAAAAATGGAAATAAAGAGTTGCTATAATAAGTATTTTAAGGGAGGCATTTAAATGGAAAACACATTAATTAAAGCCCTATATAGAGATACAGATAAATATATTGACACAAACATTAAAATCTCTGGATGGGTAAGAACATTAAGAGCATCAAACAAATTTGGATTTATTGAAATAAATGATGGTTCTTTCTTTAAAAATATTCAAGTTGTAATTGATGGACAATTAGATAATTTTAAGGAAATTTCTAAGTTACCAATAAACTCTTCATTAGAGGTAGAAGGTAAACTTGTGAAAACTGAATCAGCAAAACAACCTTTTGAAATTCAAGCAGCAAAAGTTATTTTAGTAGGAACTTCAGATTCATCTTATACACTTCAAAAGAAAAGACATAGTTTAGAGTATTTAAGAGACATTGCTCACTTAAGACCTAGAAGTAATACTTTTTCAGCAGTATTTAGAGTTCGTTCTGTAGCAGCTTATGCAATACATAAATTTTTCCAAGAGCAAGGTTTTGTTTATGTTAACACTCCAATAATCACTGGAAGTGATGCAGAAGGAGCAGGAGAAATGTTTAGAGTTACTACTTTAGATTTGAATGATGTTCCTAAAAATGATGAAGGTAAAATCGATACCGAAAAAGATTTCTTTGGAAAAGAATCAAATCTTACTGTAAGTGGTCAGCTTGAGGCAGAAATTTTTGCATTATCTCATAGAAATGTATATACCTTTGGACCAACTTTTAGAGCAGAAAATTCGAATACAGCTAGACACGCTTCAGAATTTTGGATGATTGAACCTGAAATGGCTTTTGCTGAATTATCAGATTATCTTGATAATGCTGAAGAAATGATAAAATTTGTTATAAAATATGTGTTAGAAAACGCAAAAGAGGAAATGGAATTTTTCAATAGATTTATTGATAAAGGATTATTTGATAGATTAGATAATGTTGTTAATTCAGAATTTGGAAGAGTAACTTATACAGAAGCAGTAGAAATATTAGAAAAATGTGGCGAGAAATTTGATTATCCTGTTAAATGGGGAATAGATCTTCAAACAGAGCATGAAAGATATTTAACAGAAAAAGTATATAAAAGACCACTATTTGTTACTGACTATCCAAAAGAGATTAAAGCTTTCTATATGAGACTTAATGAAGGTGAAGAAACAGTAGCTGCTGCTGATTTACTTGTACCAGGTGTTGGAGAACTTATTGGTGGAAGTCAAAGAGAAGAAAGATTAGACGTTTTAGAAAGAAGAATAGATGAGTTAGGTCTTAGTAAAGAAGATTACTGGTGGTATCTAGAATTGAGAAAATTCGGTGGTACTAAACATTCGGGATATGGTCTTGGTTTTGAAAGATTGATAATGTACTTAACTGGAATGGCTAACATTAGAGACGTAATTCCTTTCCCAAGAACTCCAGGAAATGCGGAATTTTAAAAGAAAACAAATGTGAAGTGTGAAGAGTGGAGTGTGAAGTGAAGGATTGTTTCCTCATTCTTCGGAAACCTTTTAATTTAATAGTCGATTTTGCTTAGCAAAATCATCCTTAACATAAACAGCCTTAACATAAACATAATAAGCGATTGACTAAGATTCTCTACCTACGGGTGAGAATCTTTTCTTTATATAATAATTTAATTAAAAGATTTTGTGAGGTGAAAGAAGCTATCATTTAACACTATTCATTTTAATAATTATTCAGTTAGTATATAATAGAAATAAATAACAATTAGATTTATAGGTGGTTTTAGGGAAGTGTTTTTGTAAATTAAATAGTTGATTTTGCGAAGCAAAATTTTCCTTAACTTCACACTTTACATTTCACACTTCACACTATTAATTAGAGATTAAAATAATTATTTAAACAATAGTATAAATATGAACAATATCTTAAAATAAAACAAAATAGAGGGTTGGTGATAGTTTGAGTTTAAGATTTATTTACGGAAGAGCTGGCTACGGGAAGACTTATTTTACAATTGAAAGTATAAAAAAAAGAATTGAAAAAGGAGAAGAAGTGAACCAATTACTTCTTGTTCCAGAACAATTTTCATATACAGCAGAAAAAACTTTAGTTAAAGAATTAAAAGGTATAGGACTTATAAATGCGGATGTTATAACCTTTAGGCGTTTGTTTCATAAGGTTGTGGATGAAGTTGGAGGAGATTTTCAGGGACACTTAAATTCTGCAGGTAAGAATATGCTTATTTTTAGTATTATGGATAAGATGAAAGAGGAATTTAATGTTTTTGAGCTTGCAGCTAAGCAAGAGGGCTTTGTGGATTCAATTTCAGGAATAATTTCTGAGATGAAAAAATATAATATAACGCCTCTAGAGCTAGTGGAAAAGGCTGAAGAATTTCAAGAAGAGGATATGATAAAAAACAAGCTTGTAGACATTAGTAAAATATACGAAGAATTTGAAAATAAATTGCATGAAAATTATTTAGATGATGATGATGATCTAACATTATTAGCTAATCTTTTGGATAAATCAACTGTATTTAATAATAGTGAAGTGTGGATTGATGAGTTTAATTCCTTTACTCCTCAACAATACATAATAATTGAAAAAATTATTAGAAAGGCAAAAAGAGTTAATATATCTTTATGTACTGATTATAATAACAAAATTAATAATAGTATGTTATTTGATATGACTAAAAAGACAGAGAATAAGCTGTTAGAAATTGCGACTGAAAATAGTGTTTCAATAGATAAACCAATAGTATTAGAAAATCCGAAAAAGAGTAGATTTTCTAGAAGTGAAGATATATTATTTCTAGAAGAAAATTTTCATAAATATCCTGCGCAAAAATATGAAGAAAATGTAGATAATATTTCTATTTATAGAGGGGATAATCCCTATAGTGAAATAGAAGAAGTGACTAAGGATATTTTAAGACTTTGTCGAGATAAGGATTTTAGATTTAGAGATATTGCTGTAGTTTCGCGAGATTTAGATTCATATGAGCGAATAATAAAAACTACCTTTGAAGAACATGGTATACCTGTTTTTATTGACAAGAAAAAAGAGATTGATGATAATCCACTCATAGTAATGATACTTTCGGTTATAGAGATATTTATAAAGAACTGGTCCTATGATTCTGTTTTTAGATATTTAAAAAGCGGGCTTGTAGATATTGATATTGAAGAAATTGATATGCTTGAAAATTATGTGTTGGAAAAAGGAATTAGAGGAAAAAATAGATGGGCAAAAGAATGGGATGTAATTATTGAAGATAGTAAATATTCAGATGAAGAAAAAATATCTCAAGAGGTAGTATGTGAAGAAGATATGAATTCAAAATATAGAGATATAAATAATACAAGAAAATTAATAGTAGAGCCCCTTTTAGTGCTTCATGAAAAGATTAAGGGTAAAAACATAGCAAAGGATATTTGTAGGGCTCTGTACGAGTTCCTTTTAGAAATAAAAGTATACGAAAAAATAGAATTACTTATTGAAGAATTTGAGGCTATAGGAGAAGAAGAGCTAGCTATAGAATATAGTCAGATTTGGAATTTAGTAATGGAATTATTGGACCAAGTTGTAGAGATATTTGGAGAAGAAAAAACAAATCTTAAGGATTTTGTTAAAGTATTAAAAATAGGATTTAATAAGCATAAAATGGGGGTAATACCACCTGCCTTAGATGTAGTTCTTGCAAGTTCAGTGGATAGAATAAAAAGTCATCAAATTAAGGCCTTGTATATAGTGGGAGTAAATGATGGTGTATTTCCTGCTTCTGTAAAAGAAGATAGTATATTAACTGATGGAGATAGAGAAAAACTTAGAGAATTAGAAATAAATCTTGCGGATGATTCTAAAACAAAGACTTTTGCAGAACAATTTTTAGTATATACAACGTTATCTCTTCCTTCGGAGTATTTGAGTGTAAGTTATTCAGCAGCAGATTTTGAAGGTAAATCTATGAGAGCTTCTGTCATAATAGGAAGATTAAAAACCCTCTTCTTAGAAATTAATGAAAGAAAAATTGAAAATAGAGATAAGTTCGATGAACTTATAGATAATGTTTGTGCACCTATTCCAACTTTTAATCAAATGATAAGCACTTTAAATAAGGAAGATGAAGAAATAGAGAATAAATATTTTTGGGAAATTGTTTATAAATGGTTTTGTAAGGATGATTTATGGGAAACTAGGTGTGATGAAATTGAAGCAATTGCAGCTCAGAAGAATATAGCTCTAAATATAGATGAAGAAAGAACAAGGAAAATTTATGGCAACGAACCTTATTTAAGTGTATCGAGACTTGAAAAATATGTTCAGTGTCCATATGCATATTTTGTGGAATATGCTCTTAAAGCTAAAGATAGAAAAATATTTAAATTAAATCCACCAGACATAGGTAGCTTTATGCACGGAATAATTGATGATTTTTCTAATTTAGTTAGAGAAAAAGAATTGGATTGGGCGCATTTAGAAGAAGACTGGTGTAGAGAAAAAGTCCATCTTCTTGTTGAAAGAAAAATTAATGAGATTTCAGGAAGTATATTTAATAGTTCTTCTAGATATAGATATTTTACAGAAAGATTAGAAAAAATTATTATAAGAACTATTTTAGTTGTTATTAATCATATGCAGCAAAGTGGTTTTAGACCTATTGGATATGAGATTTCTTTTGGCGGAAGTAATGGATATTCGGCTATTCAAGTTGCTTTAGAGAATGGAGAAAAAGTAAAGCTGAGAGGAAGAATTGATAGAGTTGATAAGGCAATCTTGGAAGAAGGAGATTATTATAGAATAATTGATTATAAATCAGGAGCTAAAGATTTTAGTTTAAATGATTTATATTATGGCCTTCAAATTCAGCTATTAACTTACTTAGATGCTATATTATCACAAGATAATAATAGTGGAAGTGATATAATGCCTGCAGGTATGTTTTATTTTAAAATGGATGACCCAATTATTGCAGGGAATAGAGAAATGAATGATGAAAAAATAGAAAAAGAAATATTAAAAAACCTGAAAATGAAAGGTTTATTGTTAAATGATGAAAAAGTTGTGAGAGAGATGGATAAAAATATTGATGGATATTCTTTGATTATTCCTGCTAGGATGAATAAAGATGGGAAATTAGGTAAATCTTCAGCTATATCTCTTGAACAATTTGATCTACTTAGGGAATTTGTGAGAGATAAAATTGAAAAAACTTGTGAATTAATGATGAAGGGTGAAATAGAAATAGCCCCTTATAAAAATAAAAATACATTTGCATGTAAGTATTGTATGTACTCATCTGTATGTAAATTTGACAGTTCATTGGATGAAAACAAATTTAATATATTAAGTGAGAAAAAAGAAGATGAAATTTGGAAGGCAATAAAAGAGGAGGTTGAGGAATAATGGCTGAAGTAAAATGGACTGAAGATCAAGAAGCGGCCATTAATACTAGAGGATGTAATTTACTGGTTGCGGCAGCAGCTGGTTCTGGTAAAACAGCTGTGCTTGTTGAGAGAATAATTACAATGATAACAGATGAAAAAAATCCAATTGATATTGATAAATTATTAATTGTTACATTCACTAATGCAGCAGCTTCAGAAATGAAAGAGAGAATAGGAAGAGCAATAAATAAGAAATTAGTAGAAAATCCTAAGTTGACTAAGTTACAGAGACAATTGACTTTGATAAATAAAGCTAGTATTACTACAATACATTCTTTTTGCTTAAAAGTAATAAGAAACAATTTTCATTTGATAGAAATAGACCCTAATTTTAGAATTGGAGATGGTACAGAAACTCTTTTGCTTCAATGGGAGGCTTTGGATGAATTGTTTGAAGAGTTATATACTGAAGAAAATATAACCGAAGAATTTAAAGCATTGATAGAAGCTTATAGTACAGGAAAAGATGATGCTAGTTTAAAAAATATTGTAATGGATTTATATAAATTTGCAATTGCATCACCTGACCCGGAGGAAAAATTAATTTCTATGGCTGAGCAATTTAATGTGGATGCAAATTATGATTTTGGAGAAACTGATTGGTCAAAAATTATTTTGCAGGATGTATATTTTGAACTTTGTAATATGGAAAAAAATTATATAAAAAGTATTAATTTATTAAAAGAATGCGAGGATTTGCAAAGCTATTATGAGCAGTTTACTAATGAGTTGAATATGATTCAAGACGTTAAAAAGGCATCAGAAATTTCCTGGGAAAAATTAATAGATTATTATAAAGATGGATCTTTTGTACGATTAAAAGCAGTTCGTAATGTAGAAAATAAAGATATTCAAGAGAAAGTTAAGAAATTAAGGAATAAAGTTAAGGATCAATTTAAAGATATAGG
>DAOUPR010000165.1 GCA_030626065.1 Clostridium sp.
AGACAATAAAGCTCCTCTTCCAGAAAAACTTGAAATACTATTAAGCCTAAAATCATAACTTCCTACAGTAATAACATTTTCAACAGTTCCAGGTATCCCAAGCGTATTTATTGGGTCTGGTTTTAAAAATTTCGTATTTGGATTCAACCCTTCTGATATTGGCATCCACATATCAAATCGTCCTTTAGATTCTCCTACATTAAAAAGAGTTATTGTCCACAGCCCTGATGTTAGTGAATTTTCATTAACAAAACTAAATAAAATCTCACCATTAATATCAAAAGGTTTAGGTCCGCTATTATATATATATAAGGAATCTTGACCTAAATTGCCACTATTAATCTGCTTATTAATTAGTATCTTACCCGAAGAAATTCCCGTTGGATTTTTTATTTCAATTGCAATATCTGTTAAAAAATCCTTATAAAGCTGAATAACAAAAGTTTTTTCATTCAACCCCATATTAAATGTAATTTCATTTTGCTCTCTTACATTTCCTCCAACATGATGCCCGCTCTCCCCTTCATTTCCTGCTGCAATTACAAAACTAATCCTCTCGAGTGCAGTTATTGTACTTATATATTTTTCAAGTAAACTACTTCCATTATGTGCACCATCATTAGTACTAAAGCTCAAATTAATAACTAATGGTAAATCTAATTCATTACTTTTATCTAGCAAGAATTTTATTCCCCTCATTAATTGAGTACTTTTTGCATAGTTTACTTTTCCTACTCCTGTCATTTTAACCATAGCTATAAAGGATTTATATGCCGCTCCATAATTTTCTTTATTAATATTTCCACCTGCTGAGGCTGTCCCTGCCACAGAAGTTCCATGACCAATAACATCTCTCTGCGAAACAATACTATAAGGATTATTAGAGTTAATAGCTTCATCAATCTGTTTTTTATCCCATACCTTTCCACCTTGGGAATAATCACATATATAAAGAATCCTAGTTTGATTCTGTTCATTCATAAAAGCTGGATGCAAATAATCAATTCCTGAGTCAATAAAACCTATTAATACACCTTCACCCATATAGCCATATGAATCCCATACTTCCTTGGCGCAAATTTCTTTATTCTCTACCAGACCTGAAGTATACAACGTTTTAGGTAATTCTAAATATTGAATTTCCTTAATCATCGCAATTTTATCAATGTCATTTGCTTTTGTAGTTATAATCCCAAAGCCATATCCCAAGTTTTCAAATTTACTACCAAGAGCTCCTACTTTAGCTCTTACAATAGTTTCATTTTCTCCAAATAAAGCTATTAATTCGAGTTGCCCTTTAATAATTTCATCTTGATTTGTATACTCAGCAATTTTATTTTTTATTTCATCTGGAACATTATTTAGTAAGTCCAATAAGCTATCTATTTTTTTCGATGGAATCACCCCAATTTTATATATCTTACTTAATAATTATGTTAAAAAACACTCTCCAATTCATACTTGTCATAAGTACCCACAAAAAATAAGAAGAAGGATTTCTCCTTCTTCAATCTACTATCATATAATTTACTTCTATAATACTAGCCTTACTTTACATTCACACTAATAGAAACAGCTCCATCCCAATTATATCCTCCAGGAATGATTGTAATGTCAATCATAGTTTCACATAAGGCTTTAAAAATACCATAAGTTACAAATTCAAAACAGCTATCTTTATCTGATATAAGCGTTCTATCTATTACATTATTAAGATCTTCTCTTATAAGTTGAATTTTATCCCCAACATCAACTGAATATCCTAGTTTTTCCACATTTACTTTATTTTCATCCACAATAGAATATTTTATAACTACTGCATCTTCAATAATTTTCATTCTATACGGTGCAAGTTTAAACTTATTATTCCTTATCCAAACTCTAAATTGATTACCTGTACCTCTTACTAATTTTCGACCTTCAAAAAAAATTGAACCCCCGAATATGTTTTCTTCTTTCACATATTCTACTATTCTATCTTCTTCTTTTCCGAGCACAATATATGATATAAACCCACCTGATCCTACCCCTGGAGAATAGAGCACCAATACTTTATTCTTTTTTATCAAGTCCCATCTTCTGTTATAAAACAATATGTCACCATAAGTATCGTAAAATTTTGAATAAATGCATTTCCATACACAAAGCTTAAAATCATAAGATACAATATTAACCAGTACCTGATATTTTGTTTTATCTCTATAAATCATCATTAAATCATTTATCTTATTCTTTTCAAAATAAATAGGATATACTTCAAAATCACAATTCTTTTCCAACATAAAAAAACTCCATAAAAATACTTATAGTAAATTTTATGAAGTAATTATCAAATTATGTTTTTATTATTTTGCTTAGCCATAAACTCTATTAAATCTAACCTATCTTTTTCTTCTATACGTTTTAAATCAATCATAATTTCCCTGTCCTCTATAGAGTCATTGATTCCTGAAATAATCTTATGCTGACTGAAAGGCATCTCTCCTTTTGCAACTAATTCAATTAAAAATGGTTCCAAAAAAAAATAATAACATTAATATTTTTTTAACAAGTATGTATTGTAAACTGTAAAGCATTTCTTTACTATTAAAATAATGATATACTTAAATTACAAAATGGTTAAAACGGAGTTGATATATTGAAACATTTATTCATTATAAATCCCAAAGCAGGTAATGGTGCCTCGACAAAGTTAATTAAAGAAATCAAAAAAACATTCCTGACTAGAAAAGATAAGTACATAATTGAATTAACCGAAAAATCTGGACATGCAACTAAACTAGTTAAAGATTATGTTTCAAAAGAAGATTATAGAGTTTACTCAGTTGGTGGCGACGGTACTTTAAACGAAGTAATGAATGGTCTTTTAGGCAGTAACAGCGAACTCGCTGTAATTCCTTGTGGAAGTGGAAATGATTATGCTCGTAGCTATTTAGATTTTGATAGCAAAAATATATCAACTATTTTAAAAGAAGCAATAGATGGGACAAGCCAAAAAGTTGATGCAGCAAAAATTAACGATAAATTCTTCATTAATATATCATCAGTAGGCTTTGATGCTGAAGTAGTCAATAATGCAATATCAATAAAAAAAATTAAATTTATTCCAAATCATTTTTCCTATTTAATTAGTGTTTTTGTAACATTACTAAAATACAAATCTATTAAATTCTCTCTTGAAATTGATGGAAATATTACTGAAAATAATATTACACTACTTGCAATAGCAAACGGAATTTATTATGGTGGTGGAATGAAAGTAGCCCCTAATGCAAATATAATGGATGGCAAACTTGAAATATGTCATGTTAAAAATATCCCTAATATTAAAATCCCATTTATCTTCCCAAAACTTGTTAAAGGAAATCATCACGAGTTAAAAGAAGTCTCTTTCTATAAAGGAAATAATATAAAAATATCTAGTGAACAAGATATGACTGTTAATATTGATGGAGAAATAATAAAATTAAAAGAATTGAATATAGAAATTATACCCAATTCCATCAATCTTGTTTTCCCAGCTTAGAACTTTTCCTCTATTTTGACTCTAATTTGAATATTAATAGATGATTTCCTCGTTCCTTGTAAGTCTTTAAATTAATTAAAGATTCTCAGAGGCACGAGGAGAATCATCCTAAATTGTGCATTGTGCATTGTGCATTGTGCATTGTTTTTTTTAATATACTTCCGGATTACCTAATATATAATATCCATTTTTATTAGAAATTTCATTAAACTGGCTTACTCTTGTATATACTCCTTTGAATTCTTCATTATATACAAATAGGCCCAGCATTGTATTAAAATTTTCAAACACAATCTCATTATCTTTTAAAATTGCCAGTTCAATAGAATAAGGTTTTATGAACTCCTGTACGAGATAACCCGTTTCTACTGTTTCCTGCAACAACTCTTCCCATTCTTCTTGAGAATAATCCTTACCTATATACACACCTTTTGCTGCATATAAATCTCTAGGTTTTAGTACATATTTATCCTTATTTGCGTTTACTTTTTCGTAATTCATTGAAGTTAAAATCGCTGTATAAGGTATATGATTCTCTACAAATTCTTTTTCTTTATCTGTTAGTATATCATTGCAATCTTCATGAAGTATTCTAAAAATTATTTTATCATGAATTATTTGAGATCTAACAGGCCCCACAAAACAAACTTTCTTTTCTTTATAGCTTTGAATTAAATCATTAAGTTCTTCACTATTTTCAACAAGCTCACCTGTGACTAACCGTCTATAAATCATATCTACTTTAAAATCTCCAAAATATAGACCGTCATCTTTTAACTTTAGCTCTCTTGGGTCAACAACTTCACATTTGCATTCTTTCTTTTCATAAGCAGCTTTAAATACTTTAAACTCCAATTGATTCCCTGCAGTTTTCCAATCTACAATTGCAACATTAGGTTTTTCAATTTTCAAATTATTATTATTAGCAAAATCTTTAAAATTCTTCAAACTCTCTTCAACCCATGAATTAATCAATTCAAGTTTATGAGCCTTATATTTTTTCTCTAAGTTTTTTATTCCCCTGCTTTCTATTATTATAGAATCAAGCTTATCAGGTCTATTCATACCTGCTGAACCATCACCATTTAGTTCGCAAAATTTAAAGCTACCATCTGGGTAATAAAAAACATCAAATCTAGCCATAGGGAAATTTTTATTATATCCATAATCAAGAAGTATAAGTTCTTCCATTTGCTTACTAAATCCAAATTTCTTTCTGAATTCTTTATTATCACAGTATTTTTCAATAACTTTATTTAATATACAACTTAAATCTTTAGCTAAACCATCAAAAATATCAATATCGTCTTTACTTAAAAAATGAGGATGAGTTAAATATGGAATAGGTACTCCGCCAAATATTAGCCCAGAATCCTTAACCTTTTCTTCTATTTCTATTGCATCTTCCAAAAAAAGCTCCTCATTATCTTTTACCCAATTTATAAACTCTCTGTTTAATTCATCAAATCTCATATGTTAACACCTCTTTTTAAAACATAATTTTCAATTTGCAATTGCAGATGCTTCTCTCCTATTGTCGAGAATTTTTAATAAAATTAATTCAACGATTTCCTTACCAGAGGTAAGAAAATCAACCTTAATTGTACATTGTGAATTGTGCATTGTGCATTGAATTAATATTATTTAGTATCTGTTTTTCTAATGCTTTTTCCATATTACATCCTAGTTTTTCTTTAACTTCATCCGAAAGCGTTGTTCTAGTTTCTACAATTTCAAATAATGGCCCTAAATATTCTGCTTCCTCTTCATTTAAACCATCTTTCGCTAATACTAACAGTTTTTGTGCTATTTCATATATAGGTTTACCTGCATAAATAGCAAAGATACCTTTATTAATAATTTCACTTCGCACTTCTTTTAATTCCTTAGCATTGACTGAGCTTAAAATTTCATTAACTTTATTTAATACTTCATCATCATACATCAACCCTTTTATTAATGAAGCAAAAGCTACATTGTATGGGTATGGAACTGCATCAGGCATTCTTATTTCTATGAATTGTTTTGCCCTTACATCAGGGAAAACCATAGTTAACATATGTTCTAATTTTTTCTTATCATATTTATCTACATCAAAAATCTCTGCAAATTTTTTATCTCCTGTAAATTCTACTTTATTGCCCTCGATCATCAAAATAGGTGGAACCTGCAAAACATATTCTGCATATTTATTATAGTCAAAAATACCATCGTCTAAACTTGTAAGAATACCACTTCTATCGTTATCACAATTCTCCCATATTAGTGTTCTAATACAATTCTTATCCCATAGCATACCTTCAAAAAACGGCGAATTATCAAGAAGTGCACTAAATACTGGTGAAAGTCCATTAGCAACTTTAAATTTCTTAATAAAATCTTCTTCACTAGTATAATCAATTGAAACTTGTAGGGAAGCTGTACCCTTCATCATATTCAAAGCATATTTACCCTTATTCTTAAAATAACTAGACATATAATCATATCTTTTTTTCGGTATAAAAGGAATGTCCGAAATCTTACTTTTTGGTTGATACCCCAAAGAAACAAGTATTTGATCATTTTCTTCTATAATAGGAATAACATCACTTAAAAACTTTCTATATTCAACATCAATATCCTTTACTTTACTAAAAGGTCCTACACTCAATTCCAATTGACTGCCGGGTTCTATACTAATTTCACTATAGCCTTTTGATGCACCTAAAATATTATTATTTTCATATTTAGGTTTCCATCCTTTTTCTATCAAAGAATTCAGTATATACTCTATTCCCTTTTCCTCATAATAAGATACAAAAGAAAAGTCCTCTTTATGTAATACAAAATGTTCAAATTCTATTCCTAATTTTAATTCTTCTTTTTTTTCATTTGAATTAAAATAATCTACAATAGCCTTCTTTTTTTCTTCAAAGTTATTCAACTTATCACCTCATCAAATGTAATATTTATTATTTTCTTGAGTATAGTTAGCAAATTACTACACTTAATAACAAATATATTTCATATCAAAATAACTATATATTAGATTATACTAATATATATGATTGATATCAATTAATTTTCGAAAAAAAATGCTACTAATATATTTTCTTAATTAATAGTTAAGCAAAAACTAAAAAGGCTCTTTTAATTAACAAGAACCTTCTTATAATCATATTTTATTTTATAGCTATCCCTGAAATCTATTTTTTATACTTAACTTCTATAACTTATCATCTTTTTTGATTTTTTCAATTTCTTCTTTTAACTCCTGAATTTTTTCATTTGCCTCATCAATTTTAATACAAAATTCTGCCATATCACTATCAACAGCAACACCATATTTATAATTCTCATATAATGTTTTACCAATTTCATAGTAAATATCTTTAATTTTCTTTTCCTCTGTATTTATTTTTCCATTCATTTTAGTAGTTTCTATCATTTCTCCTGATTTTTGAGAAACTTTTTCTGCACCTTTTTGTGCTACATCTACAGCTGAATTAGCCATATCAGTTGCAGTATTCTTTATTTTGGACATATTTAATTTGAAAGCCATTTCTATCATCTCCTTATTTTTTCCAAATATACTTACTTTAATATTATTATACTCTTATAT
>DAOUPR010000184.1 GCA_030626065.1 Clostridium sp.
ATTAATGTAGATACAAATGAAGAACAAACAAACAATAAATCAGAAGAATCATATGTTGCAATTACTACTGAAAAAGTTCAAGAAGTATTGAATGATCAATCTTGGGTAATAGTAGATACTCGTTTAAATGATGCTTTTAATGGGTGGAAATTAGATGGTGTTAGTCGAGGGGGAAGAATTGAAGGTGCAGTAGATTTTTCGGCTAACTGGTTAAAAGTTGAAAATGATGCTAAAGAAGATATTTTAGCAGAAGCACTTGAAACTAAAGGAATTGTAAAGAATAAAAATATTATTTTATATGACGCAAATGGACAAGATGCCAAGGAAGTAGCTAATTATTTACAAGAAAAAGGATTTAATAATTTATATAGATACGACATCAATGAATGGGCAAATGATGAAAGTTTGCCAATGGAGAAGTATGACAATTATGAGCTGATTGTACCAGCATCAATTACAAAAGAAATTATCGATGGTGAAAAACCTGAAAGTTTTGAAGGGGCAAAGAATATTAAAATAGTTGAAGCGAGTTGGGGAGAAGAAAAAACTTCTTATGCAAATGGGCATATTCCTACAGCTTTTCATATAAATACAGATGCTGTTGAGCCACCACCAGCTTGGATGTTAGCTGATGATGAAACGCTTGCTAAATTTGCTCTTGATTATGGTTTTACAAAAGAAGATACTGTAATAGTTACAGGGGAAGAACCTATGGCAGCATATAGAGTGGCTACAGTACTTAGATATATAGGTGTGGCAGATGTAAGAGTCTTAAATGGTGGAACAACGTCATGGACTATGGCAGGATATGAATTAGAAAAGGAAAGTAATAAACCAGTGCCAGTTACTGATTTTGGAGGAACTATACCTGGAAATCCAGATGTTATAGATACTATAGAAGAAACAAAAGCAGGATTAGAAAAACAGGATGAATTTACATTAGTAGATAATCGTACTTGGAAAGAGCATATTGGCGAGATAAGTGGATATTCATATCATGATATAAAAGGGAGAATACCAGGCTCTATATATGGTTATGCAGGTAAAACTGATTCTTATTCTTTAGATTACTATAGAAATATAGATAAGACTATGAGAAATGCAAATGAATTTATTAACCTTTGGGAAGAACAAGGTATTGATACAACTAAACATTTATCATTTATGTGTGGTAGTGGTTGGAGAGCAGTGGAGATATATCTATATGCTGATGTTGCAGGTATTGATGATATAAGCATTTATAGTGATGGATGGATTGGATGGAGTAACGATGATAGTAATCCATTAGAAACAGGAAAAACTACTAAGTAGATGAAAAAATACTTAAAGAGAAATATAATTAATTTAATAATATTCGTACTTAAATTTATTATAGTTTTAGCGCTTATAATACTGGAATATTTATCAGGCTATAAAGGTGGGCTTATGCATCATCTGTATTATAGGAAGATGGAGTATTTATCTAAGATATACACGGGTAGTGGAATGATGCTCCATCTAATAATAATATTATTTTTGTTACTACTAATGTTGTATATATATAAGAAAAAATGTAAGAATATAAACAAGCTAAATGTGATGAAGTATATTTTGTATAGCATACTTTTGATTATTGCTTTCTATCTTCCATATTTAAGAACTTTAAATACTTATGCTTATATTTTGATGTTTTTGGAGATTTCAATTGGAATCCAGTTATTAAAGATAATTATTAATGAATTACATTTAAAACACTAGTTTATAGGGTATTCACTGTGAAACTTTATAGTTTAAAACTAGTGTTTTTTTATTGTACAGAAAAATTAAGGGTTGCATTAGTTAATAAAACATTAACATTACCAAAAAATTCTTATTTATTTATTTTTTTATGATATTATTACTATAAGAGGTTTATTTTCTGAAAAAAAGACAATTATTTAAAGAGATATAAAAAATATCATTTGGGAGATGCATATTATGAGTAAAGTATTAATAGTTTATTATTCAAAGTCTGGGAAAACAAAAAAAGTTGCTGAAAAATTAGCTAAAAGACTAGATGCAGATATGGTAGAAATAATCGATAATAAAAATAGAAATGGAATATTTGGTTTTATTTTTTCAGGTAGAGATGCAGTTAAAGAAAAAATGGCTGATATTAAAGAAATTGGAGTGGACTTAAAGAAGTATGACAGAATTATAGTTGGAACACCGGTATGGGCATCAAAATTATCAACACCAGCATTAACATTTTTAAGAAAGTATAAAAATGATATTAGTGAATATTCTTTGTTTTATACACAAGGCGGTAGTGGTGATAATAAAATAAAAACTCAGTTAGACAACTATATGAATAAAAAACCAAGTAGTATTGCAGCTATTTATGGAAAAGATTTTAAAGATGGTAATTATGATAAAAAAATAAAAAATTTATAAATTAAAAAACTAATATATAGTTTTTTATACAAAATTTATAAAAATTTCAAGTAATATAAATATTAAAATATTAAGAATTTTAATAATACTGTAATGAAATTGTATCAATAATGTTGTAGAATTAAGAGTGAAAATATTAAAACTTAGGGGTTTTACTAAAATAAAAATAAATGAAAGAGGGGTATTTGATTATGGCAGTAAGTTTACAAAAGGGTCAAAAGGTAGATTTAACTAAAGGAAATGCGGGATTAAAGAAAATACTAGTTGGTTTAGGCTGGGATGTAAATAAATATGACGGTGGTAATGATTTTGATTTGGATGCAGCTGCATTTTGTTTAGGTGAGAATGGAAAAGTTACATCAGATACTGATTTTGTTTTTTATAATAATTCAAAACATCCATCAAATGCTATTGAGCATCTTGGAGACAATTTAACAGGTGCTGGTGAAGGTGATGACGAACAAGTTAAAATAGAATTAAGTGCTATTCCTCAAAATATTCATAAAATAGATTTTACGGTTACTATACATGAAGGTGAGCAAAGAAGACAGAATTTTGGGCAAGTTTCAAATGCCTTTATCAGAGTTTTAAATGAAGAGAATGGCGAAGAATTAATTAGATATGATTTAGGTGAAGATTTTAGTATTGAAACAGCAGTTGTTGTTGCTGAATTATATAGACATGGAAATGAATGGAAGTTTAATGCTATAGGAAGTGGATTCCAGGGTGGACTAGGAGCTATTTGTAATAACTTTGGAATAAACATATAAGTTTATTTAAAGATTATTTTTTAGGATATAGTTGATATTTATACTGTTTAATTTATATAGAAGAATATACTGTATAGTGAACTGTGCACAGTGCACAGTTCACAGTTTAAGGATAATTTTGCTGTGCAAAATCTTTCAATGAATTAAATAATTAAAGATTCTCGACGAAAGAAGAGAATCATCAATAATCGTGCACTGTGAACCATGAACTGTGAACTAAAAATTTTTGAAACTAATAAATATTAAAGAAAGAGAGTGATAATATGCCTATAAGTTTACAGAAGGGTCAAAAAGTTGATTTAACAAAATCTAATCCTGGTTTGATAAAAGTAGGTGTTGGATTAGGTTGGGATGTAAATAGATATGATGGAACAGCAGATTTTGATTTGGATGCAGCTGCATTTTTGGTAGGAGCTGACGGAAAAGTTAAAAGTGATTATGATTTTATTTTTTATAATAATTTAAAACATAGTTCAGAATCAGTTGAACATATGGGAGATAATCTAACTGGTGAAGGTGAAGGGGATGACGAACAAGTTCAAATTGATTTGAGTTTAGTTCCACAAGATATACACAAAATAGCCTTTACAGTTACTATACATGAAGCAGAAGAAAGAAGACAAAACTTTGGACAAGTATCCAATGCTTTTATACGTTTGTTTAGACAAGAAAATGAAGAAGAACTAATAAGATATGATTTAGGTGAAGATTTTAGCGTAGAAACAGCAGTAGTTGTTGGAGAATTATATAGACATAATGGAGAGTGGAAGTTTAACGCTATAGGAAGTGGATTCCAAGGTGGATTAAGAGCTCTTTGTTTAAACTTTGGAGTAAGTGTATAATATCAAATTTTGACTATGAAATACTATAAAAGCTGAAATAACAGGAGGAATATAGAATGGGCGTAAATTTACAAAAGGGACAAAGAGTAGATTTAGTTAAACATGGAGAAAGTTTATCAAAAGTTATAGTTGGACTTGGATGGGACCCTGTAAAAAGCGGAAAAGGACGTTTCGGCGGATTATTTGGAGGCGGAAATTCTGAGGTGGATTGTGACGCATCAGTTCTTATGCTTGATGCCAATGGAAAACTTGGCTCAGCTAAAGATGTTATTTATTTTGGTAATTTAAAAAGTAGAAGTGGGAGTGTTACACACACAGGCGATAATTTGACAGGTGACGGTGATGGAGATGATGAGCAAGTAATTGTAGATTTGCAAAGAGTTCCAAATGGAATTGAAAAATTAGTGTTTGTGGTAAATATTTATGATTGTATTAAAAGAAAGCAAGATTTTGGTATGATCGAAAATGCATTTATAAGAGTATTTAACCCAGCTAATAATAACGAGCTAATTAAATATAATTTATCAGAAAATTATAGTGGGAAAACAGCTTTAATTACAGGAGAAATATATAGACACAATGGTGGATGGAAATTTGCTGCTGTTGGAGAAGGTACAAATGATAGTGGATTAAGATCTATAATCAATAGATATAAATAATTATAGACTTTAAAATTTTTGAGGATGGTGTGTAGATGAAATTCTTTAATGAAAAGCCTAAAGAAGTTTTAGAATCATTAAATGTAGTGGCTTCAGAAGGTTTATCAAATGATGAAGTGAAAAAGAGAATTGAGCAGTATGGGTATAATGAATTTACAAAAAAAGAAGAAGGTACGCTGTGGGATGATATAAAAGAAGCTTTAACAGAGCCAATGATGATTATTCTTTTAGTAGCTGCAGCTATAAGTGCGATTATAGGCGAATTCCATGATGCTATTGGTATTATTGGTGCGGTAGCAATAGGTATTACAATTGGTATTGTCACAGAAGGACAATCAAAAAAAGCAGCAGATGCACTTTCTAAAATGACAGAAAATATTGCTGTTAAAGTTATGAGAGGTAAGCATATAGTTGAAGTATCTAAAAACGAACTTGTTCCTGGTGATTTAGTTCTTATTGAAACAGGGGATATGATACCAGCTGATGGAAGATTGATTGAAAGCATAGATTTAAAAGTTCGTGAGGATATTTTAACTGGTGAATCTGACGATGTATCTAAAAAAGCTGATGTTGTAGTAGAGATGGAAGAAATAAAAGCTAAAGACGGAGTTAAAATTCAAGATCCTATCCCTGCAAAACAAATTAATATGGTGTTTGGAGGTACATTAGTTGCCTATGGAAGAGGTACTCTTGTAGTTACAGCAACAGGTGATAATTCTGAAATGGGTAAAATTGCTCAAAACCTTGAAGAAGGCGACTTGCAAACTCCACTTCAAATTAAACTTGGAGATTTAGGTGGAAAAATTTCTAAAGTGTCTAGTGTTATTGCATTAGGTTTGTTTGTAGTAATGTTTGTTAAAATTCTACTTGCAGGTACATTAGATGTAGATACTTCAGGTATATTACCATTTCTTAATACTATTGATCCAGTAAAAGAAGCATTTATAATATGTGTTGCTTTGATTGTTGCTGCTGTACCAGAAGGTCTTCCAACAATGATAAATATTACACTAGCTATTACAATGCAAAAGATGGCAAAAATAAATGCATTAGTTACTAAAAAAGAAGCCTGTGAAACAATAGGATCTGTTAGTGTTATTTGTTCAGATAAAACAGGAACTTTGACTCAAAATAGAATGTCTGTTGAAGCAGTATATATAAATGGAGCTTATGTTGAAGACCGTGAAATTGAGCATACAAGTTATTTTGTTGAAAACTGTACAATAAATTCTACAGCTAATATCGAAATAGAGGGTAATGAAGTTAAGTACTTAGGTAGTGCAACAGAATGTGCATTACTATTACATCATAAAGACCATAACTATGTAGAAGAGAGAACAAAAGCTAAAATTGTACATCAAATACCATTTAGTTCAACAAAGAAAAAAATGCTCACAGTAATGGATTGTAAGGATGATACATGTACGGTTCTTTCTAAAGGAGCACCAGAAGTTATTTTAAAAGATTGTCGATATGAAAATATTAATAATGAAACAGTTAAAATAACAGATGCAAGAAGAGAAGAAATTCTTAGCGAAATTGCAAAGCTTCAAAAACAATCAATGCGTGTGTTAGGTTTTGG
>DAOUPR010000092.1 GCA_030626065.1 Clostridium sp.
ACAATGCACAATGCACAATATATAATACATAATGTACAGTTCACAGGGCACAGGTCACAGTTCACAGTTCACAGTGCATAATTCACAGTGCATAGTTTACAGAGGCGGGTATAGGTTAATATGAAGAAATATTTATCTACAAAAAGTTTTTCTATAAAAGGACAAATGGCTATAATATTTGCTCTGATTATTATTGTTATAATGGGATTTGCTAGTATATATTTGCCCCACTATTTTGAAAAATCAATGGAAAGTACTTTTTTTAAAACAATAGAATTAAAGATGAAAAAAGATAAAAGTTCTTTAGCCACAGATAATGTGTATGCAGTGCAGGAATTATTTTTTGATTCAAAAGGAAAAGTTCTATATGATTCTAACAAAAAGGCTTTAAATAAATATATTACACCTAGCTTCTTAGAGAAAATTATAAAAAATGGACTTGAACAAGAGTATGGTACAGAAAAATATATTATTGACACTGAAGAAGCTCGTATATATTGTGTAATAGAAAAGATTTTTAAAGGATATAAAGTAACCTATATGATTGATATATATGGTGAGGGTTTTAAGGCTGATATAGTAAAACAACTAATGTTTTTGCTTATAGTTTTGGTTATACTAGGAGTAGTTGCAATGTATATTTACTCTAACTATTTAGTAAATAGGATAATTAAAATTAAAGGTAAAGTAGAGAATATTTCAATGGGAAAATGGGATACATGTCTTAAGGTAGACCAAAAGGACGAGCTTGGGGTTTTATCTAATTCCATAGATGATATGAGAATTAAACTTATAGAGCAAGACAAGTATAAGAACGATATGTTTCAAAGTATTTCACATGATCTAAAGACTCCAATAATGATAATAAATACCTATGCTCAAAGTATAAAAGATGGACTTTATCCAGAAGGAACTTTAGAGGATAGTACAGAGGCCATTATAGAAGAATCACAAAAATTAGATGAAAAAGTTAAAAAGATTCTCCTTATAAATAAATTAAATTATATGAGTAGAAGAAATGAGAAGTTTGATAAAGTAAATATGAAGGAAGTAATTATATCAGTTGTAAGCAGATTTGATAAATTAAAAAATATAGAGTTTCACTTAGATTTAGAAGAAGTATATTATGAGGGTGAATTTGATAAATGGTGTAATGCCTTAGAAAATATTATTGCAAATAACTTAAGATACGCAGAGTCTCTAATTGTCATAACTCTTAAAAAGGATATGATTTCAATTTTCAATGACGGACCGCATATCGAATTTGAAAATCCTAATAAAATATTTAATATTTATAGTAAAGGGAAATCAGGACAAACAGGAATAGGACTCACAATAACAAAAACTATTGTTGAATTATTTAAGCGTAGTATTTCGGTGAAGAATGTTGCTGGTGGTGTTGAGTTTAGGATAGAATACAGGGAAAAGACCGATAAATAAACTAAAAACGAATTTTTAGTTTAAAATAGTATATTTGAAAAATGATAAGAATATCGAGAAAACGGCAAAGGAGCTTTATATTCATAGAAATACAACTAGGTATAGAATTCAGAAAATAATAGAGTTGACTAATATTGATTTTTTAGATATGGACAGAATAACCAATATATATTTGTCTTATAAACTTGATGGGTATATAAGTGAGAGTAATGGCCTATAAGCTAATAACATTGGGGTGTAAATAATCAGCTTGATTATTGCAGCTATTGGTAATTACCCAAAATTGCACTCTATGTTTTCAAAAGAGGCTATTCGTAGACTTTCTCTAAAACTATATTTTTAGAAAATCCGCCACGCTGAGCTTTTTTAGCTTGGCGTTTTTGTATTAGTTCTTCTTGTGAATGACCTAATGTTTCTGATAGTGAGATTATTACTTCTAGAATGTCTGCTAGTTCTTCAAGGTTTTTATCTTCGTTGAATTCGGCTACTTCTTCGTCTAGTTTTTTAGTTAGAAGAGCAAGAGCTTCACTTTTATCTGCGATGTGAGTATCGAATTCTTTGCCAGCGGCTTCTATTATTTCTGGGATTTTATCTCGTACTAATTTGTTGTATATTTTCATAGGGGGGACTCCTTTTGTTATAGTGTACAGTGCTTATTAAAACATAATGTGCAATTCTTTTTAAAAAATAATGTGCAAATTGCAAATTATCAGTTAAAGATTGCTAATTATTAGTTTACTTTAGAATTTTTTCTTTGTAAAGTATAGGTGGAGGGGATTTTATTGAAGATTTTAGAAGTTTGTTATGGTGGTATAGATGATTTGACTCTGGTATATAGAAATTTTCAGCGAGATTTTCCAGAGAATGAAAGAAAAACGCTAAAACATTTAGAGGATTTAATGCTAAGAAATCAGTATAAATTGGTTCTTGCAAAGCATAAAGGCTTTGATGAGATAGTTGGATACGCACTAATATATAAAGCTAATAAAAACAAAGCATTGTGGTTAGATTATATAGCAATCGAAGAAAAGTATCGTAATCAAGGGTATGGAACTATGTTATTTAATAAAATAATCGAATTAGAAAATGAAGATATAATGGGGATTTTTATAGAAGTTGAGATTCCAGACAAAAAGGATAAAGAATGTTATTTAGATCAAATGAAGAGAGTGCAATTTTATGAAAGACTTGGTGCAAAAAACTTAGAATTTAATTATCTACTGCCTACAAATCAAGGAGGTACACCATTAAATTTATATTTCAAACCTTTAACCAAGCTTACAATTTTACCAAAAGAGCAAGTAAAGGAAATAATATTATCGGTTTTTAGGTATATACATAATGATGTTAGGGAGAGAGAGGATATTTTTGAGAAATTTTCAAAGGAAATAAAAGATTTTTACTTGTAAAAGGTTTAAAATTAGTTAGTGTTTTTGTAAAAAACTTTGTATTTCAATATGTGTTGATGTAAAATTATATTGTATAATACAATATAATATGTTATGTAAAATTAGATGTTTTATAAATGATAAGTTAGGGGACATTTGGTTGAAGAAGATCGGATTTACTTTAATCGAATTAATTATAGTGATTGCTATTATTTCTATAAGAGTGATGATTTAGGATATATATTCCAATTTGATCCTGGGTATAGTAGTAATGGAGCTCTAATATTTAGAAAAAGAACGTCTGATTGGAGTGGTGAATCAAAAGATGCATTAAAAGATTCCGGTGGTAATACTATTGAAATCAATCCGTTAGATTTTAAAGAATTTAATGATCAAGGTCAGGATTTTTGGACAAATGAGCACAAAGTAAATGTTAATGTGAACCAAGATAAAGAAGATGATACGAAAAAGAAAGTTGAAGTTTATGTGGACAATGTATTAGTAACAGGAAAGTACGATATAAAAGTAGATGCACTTACTGGAGAGCAAGAAAACAAAACAGGCTTCAGAACTTGGGGAGGTGTACAAGCAACTATTAAAGACTTAAATATTAAGCCATTGGAGTAGTATTAATTTTGAAAGAAGGCGTATTATAAATGAATTACAAGAAATTATTTTGGGGGTTTATTTTTCTTTTTGATTTAAGAATTGCTGGGGTTGATGCAATGCCAGACGTACTGGGCTATATTTTCTTTTATCAGGGGCTATCTGAGTTAGAGACCAGAAATTCATATTTTACTAAGGCAAAAGCATTTGCATTCCCAATGATTTTTATTTCTCTTTTGGATATTTTTCAACCTAATAATATGTATAATACTGTATCAACTAGTGTATTTTTTATAATCAATATTATTGGAATAGCTATTATTATTATTAATTTATTGATGGTTTATAATATTTGCTTAGCAATTATTGTAGAAGCAAGAAAAGCTAATGAAAGTGACCTTGAGGCCAAAGCTCACGGTAGGTGGAAATTTTATTTAGTGACTAATATTATAGTCCTTTGTAGTAGCCTTTTAGTTATGGTCTTACCTAGTTTATTTGCTGTTATGTTTATTATTGGGGTTGTTTCTTATATATTAATGCTGGGGCTTATGAATATGGCTGCAGAGGTACTTGCTTAGGAGAAATTGGTTAGTGTAAAGTTGTAGTTAAAACTATTGGATAGAATGATTCTATATTTTAAATAAACCTTATCATTTTTAGTTTAATGATAAGGTTTATTGTGGTTTTAATTAGCAATTAGCAATTATTATTTGAACTAAACAAATTTACTAAGTTAAAGTTTTAATATCAACAATATTTTAAAACATAGTCTAAAAATTAAGATAGGTGCAACAATTCCATATAGGATTACACTATTCGACAAATAAAACATTAATAATATGGTACTATTATGATAAGAACTAGAGGTTTCTATCTAAGAAAATAGTAGGGTAAAAAGTTAAATTGATATCTAGAGTAATATAGAGAGAAAAGTTTATGGTAGTCAAAAGGCAAGTATAATTAAGAAAAATAAAACAGCAATGAGGGGGATTAACTATGAAAATTTTACACACTGGTGATTGGCATTTAGGTAAGAATTTAGAAGGAAAAAGCAGAATGGAAGAGCAAGAGGCTTTTTTAGAAGATTTTGCTGGAATAGTGGAGAAAAATAATATAGATCTAGTGATTATAGCAGGAGATATATATGATCATAGTAATCCGCCAGCTCGTGCTGAAAAGATGTTTTATGACACTTTAAAGAAAATTTCTTCAAATGGAGAAAGACTTACCTTAGTTATTTCAGGAAATCATGATAATCCCGATAGATTAGTTGCTGCAGGTCCTTTGGCCAGAGAGCATGGAATAATAATGGTAGGAACTCCCAAAACTGTTGTTATGCCAGGGGAATACGGAAAGCATAAAATTGTAGCTTCAGGGGAAGGATTTATTGAGATAGAAGTAAATGGAGAGAAGGCAGTAGTACTGACTGTACCTTATCCAAGTGAGAAGAGATTAAATGAAGTGCTATATGGGGAAATGGATGAAGATGAAGAAAGATTAAAATCCTATAGTGATAGAATTCATTCATTATTCAATTCATTAAGTGAAAACTATAGAGAAGACACAATTAATTTAGCAGTATCACACCTTTTTGCTATGGGAAGTCAAGAATCAGGATCAGAGAGAAGTATACAACTAGGGGGAAGTTATATTGTAGATAGAAGTTGTTTCCCAGATAAGGCTCAGTATATTGCACTTGGACACATTCATAAACCACAGATTGTCCCAGGGACGGATGGTAGAGCTCGTTACTCTGGTTCTCCTATTCATTATAGCAAAAAAGAAATTAACTTTACTAAAAAATGTTATGTTGTGGATGCTAAAGCAGGAGAGCCTTGTAACATAGAAGAAGTTCAATTTAAGGTTTATAAACCTATAGAAATATGGAAGTGTGAGTCAATAGAAGAGGCTATTACAAAGTGTGAAGATAATAAAGATAGAGAATGCTTTGTTTATTTAGAGATTATGACGGATAGATTTATAAGAGAAGATGAAATAAAACAAATGAAAGATTTCAAGAAAGATATTTTGGAGATTACTCCGATTTTAAAGGCTGAAGAGGGGGAAGATACAGAGGGAACTAGCCTATCAGAAAAATCTTTTGAGGAAATATTCACTGAATTTTATGTAAAAGAAAGAAAAGTAAATCCAGATGAAGAATTAGTTCAGTTGTTATTATCAATAGTTAGTGAGGAAGGTGAAGAAAATGAAGCCAATTAAATTAAAAATCAAAGGTTTAAATAGTTTCATTGATGAACAAGTAATAGACTTTGAAAAGCTTACTGATAGAGGACTATTCGGAATTTTTGGAGATACAGGAAGTGGTAAATCAACTATACTTGATGGAATTACCTTAGCTCTATATGGAGTAGTTGCAAGGAAAAGTTCCAATTTCATTAATACAAATTGTAATACTATGAGTGTAAGTTATCAATTTCAAATTTCTGGCAAAGAAACTAAAACTTATATTGTAGACAGGCAATTTAGAAGAGATAAAGCAAGTGGAAATCCTAGAAGTTATAGTGCTAAGATAGTCCAGTTAATAGAGGATGATGTAGAGGTTCTAGCAGACGGTGCAAACAGCGTTACAAAAATGTGCGAAGAAATAATCGGACTAAAAATAGATGATTTTTCAAGAACGGTTGTATTACCACAAGGAAAATTTAGTGAGTTTTTGAAGCTAGAAGGAAAAGCAAGGAGAGAAATGCTTGAAAGACTTTTTAATCTTCAAAAATACGGTGATGAATTGTCTAGAAAACTCGCTTTTGAGATTAGAAAAAATAAAGATGAAGACAATATTTTAAGTGGTGAGCTAAAAGGATATGAAGATATTAGTAAAAAGAAGCTAGAAGAAAATAAAGAAGTATTAAAAACTATTGTAGAAAATTTGAAAGAAGCTAAAGAAAAACAAGACACAGTTGAAAAGAATTTTGCAGCAGGGCAAGACCTTTGGAATCTTCAAGAGGAACTAAAAAATTATAAAGAAGAAGAAAATCGCTTGAAAGAGCAAGAGGGAAATATAAATAATATAAAGAATAAAGTTTCACTTGGTGAGAGCTCATTGAAGGTAAAACCCTATATAGATACATATGAAGGAATATTAGAAGAAATAAAAAAAGTTGAAAAGGTAATGAAAGATTTAAATACAAATTTAGAAATTATTAATAAAGAAAAGGCTAGAGTTGAAGAGAAGCTAGAAGAATTAAGGGACAAAAAAGAAAATGAGTTGCCTTTGCTTAAGGTTCAAGAAGAAAAGGTTTCACAAGCAATAAAAGAAAAAAAAGCTTTAGACATAATAATAAATGATATTGAAAAGTTAGAGAAAAATCATAGTAAATTAGAAAAAGTACGAGATGAAAAAGATAAGCAAAGAGAAGAATTGGTGGAAAACATCAAAAAAATTAGGGTAATAATATCAGAAAAAGAAGAAAATATGGATTCCTTAAAAATAGACTTAGATTATAAAAACAAAGTTCAGCAAGGACTTTTAACTAGCGATAGATATTCTGAGCTGTTGGGTCAGAGAGATAAAACAAAAGAAAAGATTTCAAAGACAAAAGAAGATATTAAATTAAATAATTCTAATTGTGAATTGCTTAAACAAAGAGTTGAAGAAAAAGATAATAAATTAAAAGCTTTGAAAACTAGCTTGGATACAATTAATAAAAATTGTCCAGGAGACGAAGATAAATTATTAGAGTTAAAAGAAAAGTTTATTAATGGTAAGAACAAATGGGATAGATACAATGAATTAAATAAGGAAGTTAAAGAGACAAAAAGTAGGGTGGAAAAATCAAAAATAGATTTGGTAACTAAAAAAGAAGAGGAAACAAAGGTTAAAAAAAATCTAGAAGAGTTGCAGGAAAAACTCAAACGAAGTGAATCCGAAATGCATGCTCAAATACTTAGAGAACAACTTATGAAAGGTGATATTTGCCCTGTTTGTGGTTCAAGAGAGCATAGTATAGATAAAATAGAAATTAATGATTTATCCAAAATAGATGAATTAAAAAAAGATATTTTAAATGAAGAAAAGCTTTTGAAATCAATTGAGCAGTATATAACAAGACAAGAAACTAAGCTTGAAGGAGAAGAAAACAAAGTAAAAGATAAATGTACAGAGATAGATGAGATGGGATACGATTTTAAAGAATTAAGTACTGCCCAGCTTCAAAATAATTTTGTGAATTTCAGCGAAAAATTCAAAGAGTTCAATGAAAATAAGAAGAAAATAGAAGATAATATTAAGATAGTATTAGAAGAAAAAAATAGATTGGAAAATAAGTTTAGTAGTACAAAGGCAAGCCTTCAAGAAAATAATAAGCAATATAAAGACCTTATGGAAAGTCTTAAAGGTGTAAAAGAGGAAATTGAGAAAGTTGAAAATGAATTAAAGACTATAAGAGAAGAGTTAAATATACAAGATTTTGAAGAAAAAAATAAAGAGATTAGAGAAAAGGATAAACAAAGATTAATCTTAGAAAAAGAGGTTAAAAACCATAGAAGCGAGTTTGAAAATCTTTCAAAGAAAAATGAAGAATTAACTAAAGAGATATCTAATTTAAAAGAAGAAATAATGAGAGAGGTTACTACGCTTACTGAAAAAAATAATAACAAAAATGAGAAGATTGCATTTATTAAAGATAAAGTTGACGATGAGAAAGATTTAACTGGGTTAAGTGAAAAAATCACCAAAACTATTAGTGAAATTGAAAATAATTTCAAAGCAATGGAAGAAAGAAAAAAAGTTGTAGATGAAAAATACCAGAAAACAAGCGACTACATTGTAAGAGGTACAGGAAAACTAGAAACCTTAAGTAGTAGCAAAGAAGAAGCTAGTAAAAAATTACAAGAGTCTTTAAATGAAGAAAAATTTGCAGATCTAGAAGAAGCAAAGAAAAACTATTTAGACAAGCAGAAAATAGATTTATATAAAAACCAAATAGATAGCTACTCAAAAGAATTAACTAAGGTACTCGGTGCTATAGAAAATGTAAACAATAAGATAAATGGTAGAAGTTTATTGCAAGAACAGTGGGAACAACTTAAAAAAGAAAAAGAGGAAATCAAAGTTAAGGTAAAAGAATTAGATGAAGAGAGAATTAAAAAAGAAGAAGAAATAAATACATTAGAACAGAAGCTAAAAGAGTTATCAGAATTAAGAAAGAAAAAAGAAAAACTTGAACATAAACTAGCTTTATTAAATGATTTAGAAAAACTCTTCAAAGGAAAGAAATTTGTAGAATATGTAGCTGCGAATCAGTTAAAATATATATCCATTGAAGCATCAAAGATTTTAAAAGAAATAACCTCTGGCAATTATGCTCTAGAAGTAGACGAGAATGCAAGGTTTATTATACGAGATTATAAAAATGGAGGAGTAGAAAGGGATGTGTCAACTCTATCGGGTGGAGAAACATTCTTATCTTCTCTAGCTCTTGCACTAGCTCTATCTTCACAAATCCAGCTAAAAGGAACAGCACCACTTGAGCTATTCTTCTTAGATGAAGGCTTTGGAACTCTTGATAATAATTTATTAGAGGTGGTAATAGAAGCTCTAGAGAAAATTCATCATGATAAACTCAAAGTAGGTATAATAAGTCATGTTGAATCACTTAAAAATAGAGTTCCTGTGAAGCTACTACTAACACCAGCAGAATCGGGGAAGGGTGGAAGTAAGGTAAAGCTTGAGAGGAGTTAGAAGATGGTTTTAAATTTGAAAGGAAATCAGATTAAGACACTAGGAGGCTATTAATAAATATTTACAAACTTAACTGAATATCTACAACCCTGTAGGGTGTTTGTGAGGAGAGGCAATCAACGAACTTTTTATTGAGCTAGTTGATTGCCTTATTGGTATTTAGAGAAAAAATTAAATTAAACAATTAATATAATTTAACATTAAATTAAATATATTGGAAAATGACAAGAAATATGTTAATATATCTAATGGTGGTTAAATTGATAACAAATACTAAATAAAATCTAAAATACTGAAATTTCCTAGTAATAGCGAAATTTTAAAAATTAAATTATAATATGGGGAGAATTATATGACCAGTAATGCTATTAAAAAAGTCAATGAGAAGAATAGATGTTTTTTATTCATATCTTATATATTGTCTATTATTATAGTAATTATAGTTTATTATACAGGTGGTACAATTAATGCGTATAGTAATTTTATGTATATACCAATTGCTATTACGGCATCAACAAATGGTATAAAACATAGTCTGATACACGCAGGATTATGTGGACTTGCTCTAGGATATTATATGCCCTTAGAAGTGGCTTCTAATACTAGACAACTACCTATTAATTGGATTATTAGAATAATAATATATTTACTAATTGCAGTAGTGATTGGTTGCCTATCAGATTATTCAAAGAAAAGTCTTAAAGTTATTTATCAAAAAGAGGATGATATAATAAATGCGCAATTAGCTACAATTTATTCTTTGGCTAAAATTTCTGAGGCAAGAGATGCAGATACAGGTAAACATGTACAAAGAGTAGTTGTGTTTTCAAAGCTCCTGGCAAATAAATTACAGAACATAGATAAATTTAAAGATTGTATAGATGCTAGGTTTATTGATAATATTGTTAGAGGACATTTTTATTTGCAGTAAATCCTTATTTTTAGTCAAGAATAACAGCAGTAATTAATATAAAGAAAAAAAGCACAAGAAGTATTGAATACTTTTTGTGCTTTTTGTCTAGGCTTAAT
>DAOUPR010000090.1 GCA_030626065.1 Clostridium sp.
ATAAGTTCCTCAGAAGCTGTAAATCTACCATTGTTACGCATAATTCCACCAACATTACCTAATCCAAGAATCATATCAGTTTTTTCAAAAATTTCTACATCTGCTCCAGCTTTTTTGGCTGTTATAGCCGCCGCGCAACCAGCCCATCCTCCACCAATAATTATAGCCTTCATATAAATCTTCTCCCTTCAAAAATATTTTCAGGATCAGTTTGAATTTTGCATAGTCTTTTAACAACATCTCCATCGTATCGTGCAGTACAAGCACCACATACACCTTCTCCACAACACATTTTAGCATTATTACAACAACTATAATTCACTCTATAATTAATTAAATGCATCAACTTATATATTAAATAATCAGGACCAGCACAGTGAATCAAATTCAAATTATCTTTTTCTATAAGATTATTAATTAATATTTTAAATTCTTCAGAAATAGCACCATTCATTAGTGTATTAATATTAACTAAATTAATATTGCATAGTTCTATATAACTATCGATAAAACATTTTTCATAATTACCGCCATCATATATTAGGGTGATTTTATTTCCTTGAGAATAGAGTCTTTTCATTACTGGTACTGCTGGTGCTTGCCCTATCCCTCTTGAAACAATAACTACATTACCATCTTTACTATTTAGAATATGTTTTAAACCAAAAACTCCGTTCCAATATGGGCCCTTTACAAGTATCTCTTCATTTACATTTATTTCACCAATATGCTTTGTTTTTACTCCTTTTAATTCTATGCAAATTTTTATTATATTTCTTTTAACATCTGCATCCATTATTGAAATGGGTACATTAAAGTATTCTTCGTCATTTTTATTTCTAACAAATACGTAAGCACCAGGTTTTAATAAAGATTTAATCAATTTATTTGAGACAAGAATTGAAAGAAGAATAACATCACTATTCACATACTGCTTTCCTACAACCTTTGATTTAAGTTCTTGACGCCCTTTTTTCGCTTTATATCCATTCCATACATATTCTTGATAAATACATGTACCCTTCCAATTAACGCAATCACAAAAACATTTACCTGAAAGTTGAGAACACAATATACATTCTCCCGACTCTGCTAAATGACAAGGACAATATTCTGTACCTGAATCAATACAATCTATAATTTCGTATCTCAAGTATTAAAATCCTCCTTTTTTACTCTAGTATTAAAATATTGAATTACAATAAAATTGTTACAAAAGAAAATAAATACAAGAAAATATATTTTACTATAAAATTATTTCAATTGAATTAATTTCTTTTGCATCAATAGTTGTTTCCTTTACTTTGAAATTACCTTTGACAGATGTTTGTTTTGAATTTAAAAGTTTTAACAATTTTAAATAATTCAATTTCTTTAAAAATATTTTTGTTTCAGCTTCAGTTAATGATATTTCCTTTTGACCTTTTAAATTAAATCGTAAAAACATATTAGCTCCTCTAAAAATTAATTCATACTAATATATGTATATTAATATTTTTATAACTTATTTCTGAAAAACAGATATATATATAAATAAATGATATAATTAAATAAAAAAGGGAGGTACAAAGGTGCAATATTATTTAGTTGGAATAATTGATAGTTTGTCCTATAACAAAATTGAAAAGCTGCAAATAGACCTATCAAAAATGTATAGTCTATATGATGTTTTACCTATGCTTCATATAACAATAGAAATAATTAAAGAGCCTTCTTTAGATGAATTAAAAAGAGATTTAAATATTTTATTAAGAGATATAAAAAAAATACCTTTAACTATTGAGAAAGGTATATGCTTTAAGCCACCTTTCAAGTCTGTAAATATGAAAGTCGAAAAAACAAAAGAAATAATTAATTTTATAAATATAACTAATAGCAGATTAAAAGCTCTTGGTTATAAAGTAAGAGAAAATATTGAAAACTGGGACTTGCATATATCAATTGCTAACACAAATTTTTCTAATCACAAATGGTCCACAGTAGAATTTAATGAAGCATGTAGTCTTATTATAAATAAAGAATATAGTATTTATCCTTTAATTGAACAAATACAATTATGGCAACCCATAAATGATAAAGAAAATATGGTTAAATTCAATATAAATTTAAAATAAACAAATCATTTATTTATGATTTGTTTATTTTATTTAATATATCTAATATTCTATTTTTATTCTTTATTGTTTTGCCTCTATATTTTAGAGGATACGAATAAATTTTATTCTCAGCACTCCATATATTAACTTGCCCTAAATAACTTATTTCACAAATTTCATTTCCAAATTTCATTTTGGGGATTTCTGTCTTAACAGTGTAGGATTCATCATTTTTTATTGGTAAAACGATGTCATTATCC
The DNA here is from genome assembly GCA_030626065.1 of Clostridium sp. Classification (GTDB taxonomy): domain Bacteria; phylum Bacillota; class Clostridia; order Clostridiales; family Clostridiaceae; genus Clostridium_AF. Next base: position 2,357 of record DAOUPR010000090.1, read on the forward strand.
AAATAGAACTCACCTATAACTGAATCATCGTCTTTATATGTGTATACAATCTGACCTTTTTCAGCTATTTTTTCATATGAATAATTTCCCTTTATATAGTCATAAAGTTTTTTTGTTTCGTTCCACCTATTATAGCAGTTTAAAACTACAATTATCATTTCATTTCCATCATTATCAATTACGGATGTAACTAAACATTTACCTGCATTGCCTGTATATCCAGTTTTTACTCCATTTGAATTTGGTATAGTATATAATATTTTGTTAATATTATGATAACTCCTTGAAAAGTTATATTTCTGAGCATCAATATCTTTTGCTTTTACAATTTCATTAAAAGTTGGATTTTCTTTAGCATAAGCTGTAATTAATGCTAAATCATATGCCGTAGTGTAATGATTTTGACTATCCAGTCCATGTGGAGATTCGAAATTGGAATTTAATGCTCCTATTCTACGTGCATATTCATTCATTAATTCACAAAATTCATCCACTGAACCACTTACTCCTTCTGCTAATGCAATAGCTGCATCATTTCCTGATTTCATCATTAGCCCACATAAAAGTTCTCTAATAGTTAATTCTTCTCCTTCTTTATATCCTACTTGAGATCCTCTTACATTAGCAGCTGCCTTTGATATTTCAATTTTTTTATCCAAATCGCCATATTCTAAACAGACTAAAGTAGTCATTATTTTAGTTGTACTTGCCATTGGTATTATCATATCACTGTTTTTCTCAAATAAAACAGTTTGAGAGTTTTTATCCATAACTATAGCTGCCCTTGCATCAACATATATTGGCACTGAATACACCCTACATACAAATAAACTATTAATAAAAAACAAAGTCATAGAACTAATAATTAATCTTTTTTTCTTCATTTGTATCCTCCTATATAATAATAGTTTTTCTAATTTGAATTTAATTAATCAAGTAATATTTGGTTTATATTGCAAACATAATCAAACTTATCAATAATAATTAGAAAAATACATATTTTTTTATTATTTGTTTATAATAACTAGCGGAGGGTTTAATTTGTTATTTAAATATTTTTTGATATTGCTTATAATTCCATACCCTATTTTTCTTATTATTGAATATGAAGACAAAAGTATAACGATAAATAAAATTAAAACTATAAGTTTAAATAGTTCAAAAGTTATTAATAAAAAGAAAAATAATAAACAAAAGAACAAAAAATCAATCATAAACAAAAAAAAACTTGGTCTCAGTGTTTACAACTCTTATTCCTATGTATCTAAAATGCATTTTAAGCCATTTTTATGGGTAAAATGCGGTTTAGTATATGGAACAGGTGATGCTTGTTATACAGGGCTAATATATGGCATGATTCCAGCTTTGACTTCTACATTTAAGTATTGTATTTTAAATAATCTTTTTTTTAATAAAATTACATTATGTCTTTATCCATATTGGAATAAAAAGATCTTAAAATCAAAAGTTAAGATATTACTAGTGATTGTACCAGTATTTATATTTTTTTACATATTTATAATTATTATAGATTATATATCATTAATAAAAATACAAAGGAGGAAAAAAAATGAGCGACAGTACACTTAATAATATAATTAAAACAACTATGGAAAGTCTAAAGAAATTAGTTGACGTAGATACGATTGTAGGAGAACCCATTAAAGAAAAAGATGCAACTATTATTCCTATTTCAAAAGTTTCACTTGGGTTTGCTTCTGGCGGTTCAGAAATCAATTCAAAAAATAATCCAACTAGTAATTTAAAATATCCTTTTGGTGGTGGTTCAGGCTCTGGAGTATCCGTAAACCCAATTGCATTTTTAGTATTAAAAGGAGATACAATAAAACTCTTGCCAATGAATCAAAAGAATACTTACGATAAATTAATAGACCAAATACCTAGCGTAATTGACTTTTTCAAAGAGTTTAAAGAAAAAAACAATGAAAATCAAAATAAAAAAGATATAGAAGATTAAAATTCTTCTATATCTTTTTCACTGTTTTCCATAATTTCCTCAATAAATAATTCAAGTGATGGCATTTGTTCCAGATTTTCCAATCCAAAATAACTTAAAAACATATCTGTAGTAGAATAAAGAATAGGTCTACCTGGTACAATTTTTCTTCCACTTTTTTTCAAAAGTCCCTTTTCACATAAGGAAATTACTGCTCTATCACTCTTTACCCCTCTTATTTCGTCAATTTCAATTCGTGTTATAGGTTGATTGTAAACTACAATAGCCAAAGTTTCTAGAGCCGCTCTTGATAATGATTGTCTTTCGTTTGTTTTTAATAGTTTTTGAATAAAAATACTATTTTCTCTTTTAGTTTCGAAAAAATAACTATCATTTATACATTGTAATATTATTCCTCTGTCTTTTATTTCATAATTTTCCTTCATTTTTTCTAAAAGAGAACCCAATCTATCTTCTTTTAAATCTACAATATTTGATATTTCCTTTATTGATAGTGGCTCTCCGGACACAAAAAGGATTGATTCAATAATTGAAAAAATTTTTTCGTTATTTGCATTTATATCTATTTCTAATTGATTATAATTGTTTTCTTCCATTGTTAACCCCTTTTAATTATTATATTGCTGAAATTTTTATCTTGAACAACACTAATTTCCTTTAGCTTAATAAGTTCAAGCATTGCAATAAAAGTTACTACAACTTCTATCTTGAACTCACATTTAGTTATTACATCATTGAATCTAAAAACTTCATCAATAGCTATTTTTTTCTTTATTTCGTCCATTTTATCCTCTATTTTAAATAAATCAACTGATATTTCTCTTTGGGCAGGGTTGATATTATTTATTTTAGATTTATACCTTTGAATAAGCTCTTTATATATATTAAATAATTGTGTAGTTGTAATACCTTCTAATACCTTTTCAATTTTAGGTTCATTATCTACTTCAACTATTTCAGGTTTCTTTAAATATCTTTCTCCAGTGCTTTCTTCTAACAAGGCTAAATGTTCCGAAACTTTTTTATACTTTTTGTACTCAACCAGTTTTCTTATTAACTCCGCTCTTGGATCCTCTTCATCCTCTTCTTTTTCAATTTTAGGTAAAAGCATCTTTGATTTAATTTCAACTAATGAAGCCGCTATAACAATAAATTCAGAAGTTATTTCTAAATCCATTTCTTTCATAGTATTTATAGCATTCAAATATTGTTTTGTTATGTCATAGATTTTTATGTTGTAAATTTCCATCTTGTTTTTTCGTATCAAATGCAATAATAAATCAAATGGTCCTTCAAAATTATCTGTTTTTACGTTAACTGCCATAAATATTCTCCTCTATAAAATCATTTAAAACTAATTCATCTAAGTTTAATAAAGTATTTTTATTAATCCTCCTAATTTCATCTAAAATTCTCCCTATATTTTTGCCTTCATTTATTCCTTTTTTCTTTAACATCTCACCATTTGAATTAATATTATTCTTAGAGTTATTCAAATTATAATTCAACACTTTATATTTAATCACACTATTAAAACTTAAAGCAAGCATTTCATATAAATTAAGCTTATATAAAAAATAAAATATTTCATAATTATCGTAAGCTTTCATTACTCTTTTGTATAACCCTTCATTATTCAAGACATTAAACCCTTTTTTCACCTCTTTACTTACTAATGAATTATTAATAAAAATTTGTTTTATTAATGGTTCCTTTAATGAACTAAATAGAACTATCAATCTATGCTCTAGTAAACTTTCTTCAAACAAAAAACTTTCTCTTTCTATAAAATTATAATCAATTTTAAAAAGCCCTATTTCATGAAATTTATAAATAACTTCTTTCCATTCTTTTTCTTTTAACAATAATAAGATTTCCTTCATAATTCTATCATTTGAGACTTTAGAAACTATATCTTTTTTAATTAAATTCTTAATTTCCTCTATATCAACTAATTCCATATCATATCTCACTGAATATTTGATTGCTCTAAAAATCCTAGTAGGGTCTTCTTCATAAGAATTTTTATGTATTTTTTTAACTATTCCTTTTCTTAAATCATTAATCCCACCATTAAAGTCTAGTAAGTTTGTTTGAATTAAATCGTACGCAAGTGAATTTATAGTGAAATCTCTTCGCATAATATCTTCGTACAAACTTGCTGGAGTAATATTAGGTAATTGTCCATTTTCAACATAAACTTCGCTCCTACATCGTATCAAATCAACTTTCACACCATTACAAAATTCTATAGTAGCTGTCATAAATTTTTTATGATAAGAATATTTTTCTACCTCACGAGAATAGTATTCTTCTAAATATTTAATCACTTTTATAGGATCAATTTCAATGCAAATATCAATATCTCTATAATCTTTTATTAGTAAGATATCTCTTACTATTCCACCAACTAAATAACATTTCACATTATTTGTTCTACAATATTCAATTATTATGTCAATACTTTTAATCTCTTCAGTTTTTAATTTTTCATATACTTTTACATTCATACATTAATTCCCACCGATATTTTTTATATTTAAACACTACCTCTTTATATTATAAATAAAAAAAAGCTCTACAGCAATATCTGTAGAACTAAATAGCTTTATCAAATAATCTCATTAAATTAAATTTCAATTCATCAATAATGTTTGCAGTCTTAAATTCTCTATCACTATAGATAGCAACTTTTCCAATCAACTTATCCTTTTGATATACCTCACAAACACCAACTTCTTCTCCTTCACTTATAATCTTCTTATTATCAATGTTAAGCTTTATTTCTTTATTTAACTCTATATCTTCTCCTCTTTCAAGAATCAATGTCATATCATCAGAAGCTTTTGCTATAAAATATTTGGTACCCTTTTTATTAAGATCAATCTTTTGCACATCTTCACCTTTTGTAAATATCTTTTTAGCATCAAATTTTGAAAAACCAAAGCTCATTAAACTACTAGCATCTCTATTACGTACCTTGTAACTAGGAGCTCCCATTATTACTGCAAGCATTCTTACATTATCTTTTACTGCAGTTGCTGATATACAATATTTAGCCTCATTCGTAAACCCTGTTTTTAGACCATCACAGCCTTCATAGAATCTAACTAGTTTATTATGATTGACTAATCCTATAGGATTTAATCTTCCTTCAGAAATTGTTTCCATATAGGTTCCAGTATATTTTAGTATTTGAGGATGCTTTAAAAGTTCCCTTGACATAATTGAAATATCATATGCAGTTGAATAATGTCCTTCAGTTGATAGTCCATGACAATTTTTAAATTGAGTATCTTTCATCCCAAGCTTACCTGCTAATTCATTCATTCTTTTTACAAAGGCTTTTTCACTACCAGAAATATACTCTGCCAGAGCAACTGAAGCATCGTTTCCAGATGCTATTGCAACCCCTTTTAATAATTCTTCGACAGTTCTTACTTCTCCAGTATCTAAAAGCATTGAGCTGCTGCCATTGCCACCCATTTTTTTTGCATATTCAGATACAACAACTGTATCAGTAAGTTTAATTTTACCCGAATCAATTTCTTGCATTGTAATCAACATTGTCATAATTTTAGTAACTGATGCTGGAGCAAATTTGTCATGAATATTTTTTTCATAGACTAATTTTCCTGTAGTTGGTTCCATCAATAATGCAGAATTAGCTTCAACATTTATATCATCTACATCATCAGCATAAACATTAATTATAGCCATATTAGGTATTACCATATTAATAAGTAGCCATAAAGCGGTAATATTACATATTTTTTTCATTAGTATCTCCTTTCTTATATGTTTATATATTTATTTTTACCACTTTCGACAAGATTATTTAAGAATATGGATAAATAAAAAAGATTACCTAACTTTTTTAGATAATCTTCTTTTATTTATTCATTTATTTGATAACTTTATAAATTATTGGTTCCATTTCATTTTTTTTATCACTTAATTCAAAACAGTTAAGCAATTCATTTTGAGCTATTTTGGCTTTTTCCATATCATTAGAATAAATATAAGCTATATCATCCTTTTCTTTCACAAAATCACCACGTTTTTTAACTAATTTTATCCCAACAGTTAAATCTATAGTATCGCCTTTTTTAAGTCTTCCAGCTCCTAGTTCGCTAGCTATAATTCCAATTTTTTCTGTTTTTATTTTATTAATATAACCATCTTTACTAGCCAAAACCGGAATAACATACTTAGTTTCAGTAAATAAATCCAAATTATCTACAAAGGAATCATCCCCATACTGAGCTTTAATAAATTCTTTGAATTTCGATTTTGCTTTACCATTATTAATAGATTCTAACAATGATTTTCTTGCATCTTCTTCATTTTTTTCTTTATTAGCAAGTATAAGCATTTGACTACCTAAGCCTAAGCATAACTCCTTAAGGTCTTCTGGTCCACAGCCCGAAAGTGTATCTATTGCTTCTTTTACTTCTAATATGTTTCCAACCGCAAACCCTAATGGTTGATCCATATCAGAAAGTATTGCAACAGTTTTTCTACCTAATGCGTTACCTATATACACCATTTCTTCTGCTAGTTTTTCAGCATCTTCTTTAGTTTTCATAAAAGCACCATCACCAAATTTAACATCTAAAACTATGCAATTTGCACCTGAAGCTATCTTTTTACTCATAATACTTGATGCTATTAAAGAAATATTATCTACTGTTGCTGTTACGTCACGAAGCGCATATAATTTTTTATCAGCTGGAGCTAAATTTGCTGTTTGACCTGCAATAGCAATTTTAATTTCATTTACATTATTCTGAAAATCTTCTTCACTAATCTCTACTTTAAACCCAGGAAAAGATTCTAGTTTATCTATAGTGCCACCAGTATGCCCTAAACCCCTTCCAGACATTTTGGCAACCGGTACACCTAATGAAGCAACTAAAGGCGCTAAAACTAGAGATGTTTTGTCTCCAACACCACCAGTACTATGTTTATCAACTTTAATACCTTCTATAGAACTTAAATCTAGCATATCACCAGAATTAGCCATCGCTAAAGTTAAATCTACAGTTTCTCTTCTATTCATTTTTTTAAAAAATATTGCCATTAATAATGCTGATACTTGATAATCAGGAATTTCTTCATTAGTATATCCTTTAATAAAAAAATTGATTTCGTCCGTTGTTAGTTCTTCACCATTTCTCTTTTTTAATATTAAGTCATACATTCTCATCTTTGACACCTCTATTATCGTAATTTTATTAAATTAAATGTTATTTTAATGTAAATTAATTATATTACAATTATTGAAAAAAAACAAATAAGCACCCCTAATACCTAGGATGTGCTTGTTTATATACTTCCATTATTTTATTTTCTTTCGACACATCCGAATAAATAAGTGTACTAGTTAAAACCGAATGCCCAAGTAACTCTTGAATTGTTTTAATATCAGCACCATTTTGAAGTAAATGTACCGCAAAAGAATGCCTTAATATGTTTGAATCTATTTTTTTATCTATTTGTGCTTTTTCTGAATACTCTTTAATTATTTTCCATAATCCTTGTCTTGTTATATTATTTCCTTTTAAATTTAAAAATAACAGCTCTTTATTATATTTATTTATTTCTTGCCTTGCAATAATATAATCTTTTAAGCAATAAATTGCATGTGGTCCAATCGGTAGTATTCTTTCTTTCTTTGCATTTTTGCATTTAATATAACCATAGTCAAAATTAATATCAGCTATATTTAAATTTAAAAGTTCAGAAGTCTTTATACCAGTTGCATACATCAATTCTAGAACTGCTTTGTCTCTTATCCCTTTAACTTGTGTAGTATCAGGCATATTAAGAAACTCCTCTATTTCACCTATTGTTAAAATTTGAGGAATGTTCCTAACATTTTTGGGAGTATCATATTCATCAAAAGGATTCTC
>DAOUPR010000164.1 GCA_030626065.1 Clostridium sp.
TGGCTGTATTAGTTGCATACTTGATATCTAAGAATAACCCTATATTAAAGCTTGATATGGTTTCTATATTGTTTGGTTTAATGATGACCTTAGAGCCTGTTTCTTTAACAGGTATTAGGAGAGGATTTGAGCAAGTTTATGCAACAATTCTTGGGGCTTTTTCTACAGCAGTTATAATATTTATTGGAGGTAATAATTTTATTACTATTGCTTTGTCAATTGCATTTACACTATATGTATGTTTGAAAATTAATTGGAGGGAAGTATCGGCAGTAGCTATATTCACATCAATATATATGACTCAATTAGTGCAAAGTAATGTGGCAGGCCAGCCTTCTATATTTTTAACAATGAGATTAAGGCTAGTTGCTTTAGGTGTAGGTGTATTAGTAGCTATAGTTTTTAATTTTATATTTTCTTTCTTTACGTACAGAAAGATGATTTATAAAAGAGTTATTTATATTGTTAATAAAATAGAATATAACTTTAGGTTGTCTATTAAAGCAATAGAAGAAAAAAATACTATAGAAGCAAGTAAAATTATGTACACATTACCGGCTACTTTTAATGATATAGATTGGACAATAGCATTTTTTGCTGATTTAACAAAAGAGTACAGATTTATCAAGAGATTAATGCCTATGAGCCAAAAGGAAATTGTTGATTTGAATGAAATTATTCTTAATCTTAGAACAATTACTCATATGAATTATGATGTTTTATATATGTTTAGTAATGACAGAGCTATTATTGATATGGATGATAATACTCTTTTGAATTGTACGAAAAGAATGGAGAGTCAATTGGTAACACTTGATTCGTTGCAAAATAAGATTATAGATAGAAGTAAGAACAAAGGAAATAATACCAATCCATATATTAAAAGTGATGTTTTAGATGAAAACAATAAAAGAAATTGGGAAAGAATAACAAATGATATAGAAGAGATTGAGTACAGTATGTTTAATATTTTACAGATAATAGGGAAATGAATAATTAAAACAAATGCACAATATTAATTCAATGCACAATGCACAATGCACAATTAAGGATGATTTTGCTACCCAAAATCTTTAATTAATTGATTAATTAATTAAAGCTTCTCGACTTAAGTCGAGAAGCTTTTTAACTGAACATTGATTATTATGTTTTAATGTTTTAATCTTTAAAATATTTAAGTGTTTAAAGGTTTTTAAAGTTTTTAACGGTTTAAAGGTTTTAACTGCACTCTGCACTCTGCAAATTGCAAATTAAGCTTTTAAAAAAGGGTTTAGTTTTTAAAAGAGTGAATAGGGGCTGGAATGTGTCCGCCTCTTTTTGCAAATTCAGCACTACTATAATTGTTTACTTTCATAACTGGAGCTCTTCCAAGTAATCCACCGAATTCAACCATATCCCCGACTTTTTTGCCCGGTACTGGTATTATTCTTACAGCAGTTGTTTTGTTATTGATTACTCCAATAGCAGCTTCATCTGCTATTATTGCAGCTATAGTTTCTGCTGTAGTTTCTCCAGGTACAGCTATCATATCTAAGCCTACTGAGCAAACACAAGTCATAGCTTCTAATTTTTCTAAATTCAAGGAACCATTAAGGACTGCATTGATCATACCAATATCCTCAGAAACAGGTATAAATGCTCCACTAAGACCGCCAACAGAGGAAGCAGCCATAACGCCACCTTTTTTAACAGCATCATTTAATAGAGCTAACGCAGCTGTAGTGCCGTGTGCTCCACAACTTTCGATGCCCATTTCTTCTAGTACGTGAGCTACACTATCACCAATTGCTGGGGTAGGTGCTAGAGATAAATCTAATATACCAAATGGGATTCCCAATCTATTTGAAGCTTCTGTTCCAACTAATTGACCCATTCGAGTAATTTTAAAGGCTGTTTTCTTAATAGTTTCAGATACAACGTCAAAAGGTTGACCTTTGACAGTTTCTAATGCTCTTTTAACAGTACCAGGACCGCTAACTCCAACATTTAATATACATTCAGCTTCTCCAATACCATGAAAAGCACCTGCCATAAATGGATTATCTTCAACCGCATTTGCGAATACAACTAATTTTGCACAACCAAGACCATCTTTATCCTTAGTTAAATGGGCAGTTTGTTTAAAAATTTGACCCATTTTATAAACAGCATCCATATTAATACCTGTTCTTGTACTACCAACATTTACTGATGAACAAACTAAGTTTGTAGTGCTAAGAGCTTCAGGGATTGAATTGATTAGTCTAAGGTCACCTTTAGTCATACCTTTATGTACTAGTGCTGAAAAACCACCTATAAAATCTATTCCAACATTCATAGCAGCTTTATCTAAGGTTTCAGCAAATTTAACATAATTTTCTTCGTCGCATGATTCTGCTACTAAAGAAATAGGTGTAACAGAAATTCTTTTGTTGATAATTGGTATGCCGAATTCCTTTTCAATATCTTCGCCGACTTTAACTAGATTTTCAGCTTTTCTTGTGATTTTATCATATATTTTATTTCTAGATTCTTCTCCATTAGAAGCAGCACAATCTCTTAAAGAAATCCCCATTGTAATAGTCCTAATATCTAATTTTTCTTTTTCAATCATTTTAATTGTTTCAAGAATTTTATTTTGATTAATCATTATATCACCTTCTTTACAGATTATGCATTGAATTGAACAAGTCTTCTCTTTGTACTTTGATTGAAACACCTAATTTTTTACCTTCTTCATCCAATGAATTTTTAAGTTCATCAAAAGTAATGTTTAGCTCTGATAAATCAACAAGCATAATCATTGTGAAGTATTCCTGTAATATAGTTTGACTTATATCTAGGATATTTACTTTTGCATAAGATAAAACTGAGGATACTGTTGAAATAATACCAATCTTATCTTGCCCCAAAACAGTAACGATTGCTCTCATTTTATTGCCCCCTTTAATAGATTATTATTTTTATCATATACGAATGTTATATAAAATTCAACCTTTATTGTTCACAAATTCATAATAACAACAAAATATACTAAATATAAACTTATTAAAAAATAAAATTAACAACTTTAAAAGTTATTCTTTACTATATAGAAGATTTGTGTTATAATATGATTAATAAGAAATACAAAAATTAAAAATATTAAAAATATTAAAAAGTTAGGTGATGAAAATGTTTTTTACTAATGGAAATATATTTGAAAGAATGATTGGTATGATTGTAATGTTGTTTCTATTGTATTTTATAGTAAGAGGATTATTTATTTTTATACCAATAGGAATAGGGATTTGGATTTTATATAGAGGTTATAAATTTTTGAAAAATTTCATACAAAATAGTTCTAAAAAAGGCAAATCAGATAGTTTTGTCAAAAAAGAACAAGTAACAGACGATGACATTGATGTAGAAGTTGTAGATGTAGATTATGAAGATATTGGATAGTTATAATACAATGCACAATGCACAATGCACAATGCACAATGCACAGTGAACTATGAACTATGAACTATGAACTATGAACTATGAACTATGAACTATGAACTATGAACTATGAATTGGGGGTATAAATTATGAAAAAGGGTATGATAGCAGCTGTTTTCATTACAATAATTGCGGCTATAGTTTTTGGGCTGTACGCTCTAGGTATTATAACAGGTTTGAGGTATAGTAATATTTCTATAGTAGTGATAATTGTTGTTTTATTAGTATTTTTAGCGCTTATAGGAGCGTTGATATATAATCTTTATGAAAGAATAAAAGAAATTAAGGAGGAAGATAAAGATGATCTTAGTAAATACTGATTTTATTTCAGGGAAAGAATTTGAAACTGTATCAATGGTAAAGGGCTCAACAGTTCATTCTAAAAATGTTGGAAAAGACTTTTTAAGTGGATTAAAAACACTTGTGGGTGGAGAAATCACTTCATACACACAAATGATGGTAGAAGCTAGAGCTATGGCTACAAAAAGAATGGTGCAAGAAGCAGAATCCATGGGGGCTGATGCAGTTATTAATGTAAGATATGCATCAAGTGCAGTTATGCAAGGAGCAGCTGAAGTAATAGCTTATGGAACAGCGGTTAAGTTTATTTAATTGCAATAGATATAGTCAAATATTAGTGATAATAAAAAGGGGTCTGTCCTATGGTATATCCTAGGCAAACCCTTTTGTTAACGTTTTTTATTGAATAGTAAGAAGCTTTTTTACTCCCAATCAATTGTTTGATTGTTAGGATACTTAATTACTTCGCCTTCCCAAGTTCTAATCATAATATGGTCTTTTCCTCTAGAAATCAAATATTGAGGAAGGATTGGTGTCTTTCCTTTTCCATTCGGTGCATTTACAATATAAGTTGGTATTGCAAGTCCTGAAGTGTATCCTCTTAAGTATTCCATTATTTCTATACCATCATCAACTGAGGTATTAAAGTGGGTAGTACCAATTACATGTTTTGCATGGAAAATATAGTATGGTTTTACTCTACATTTTAATAATTCTTGATTTAAGAGTTTCATTACATATTTATCATTATTGATATTGTTTAATAGTACAGCTTGATTTCCAAGTGGAACACCTGCATTAGCTAGCTTAACACAAGCAGCTTTTGATTCCTCAGTAATTTCTAAAGGATGATTAAAATGAGTGTTGATATAAATAGGATGATATTCTCTTATGATGTTGATTAAATCATCAGTGATTCTTTGAGGCATAGTAACTGGAGTTCTTGTTCCTATTCTAATAATTTCTACGGTTTCGATACTTCTAAGTTCTCTCAAAATCCATTCTATTGAGTCATCAGATAGAGTAAGTGGATCTCCACCTGTTATTAAAACATCTCTTATTTCTGGATTGTTTCTTATGTAATCAATGGATTCTTGGATTACGCTTTTAGGTTTGTGACAGTCAGTGGAACTAATATTTCTTCTTCGCTGACAATGTCTGCAAAACATAGCACATTCATTTGTAACATTAATAATAAGTCTATCTGGATATCTTCTTGTAATTGCGCCAGCAGGGTTGGTAAATTCTTCTGACATTGGATCAACTTCACCTTCTGAAGTAAGTTCGAATTTTGAAGGTATAGATTGAAGTTTTACTGGATTTAACTTATTATCGTCAATTAAAGACAAGTAATAAGGAGAAATTGACCATCTATAGTTTTCACCAACTTTTTCGATTGCTTCGATTTCTGTTTTGTCTAAATCAATTAATTGAACTAAATCTTCTATATTATCAATTCTATGGCTTAATTGCCATTTCCAATTGCACCAATCATCTTCAGTAGCTTCAAAAAATGAAAGAATTCTTTCTTTATTTTGTTTGAATTTTAAAATATTTTCCTTTGACGTGCCTTTAGGAATCGAGTCTTTAATACACGTATAATCTTCAATTCTCGATTTTAATTCATAAGCTCGATCGGTTGAAATTTTTATTTTTGAGTTTTCTATCATAGTTTTCCCCCTTGATTTTAAATATATTATAATTTTATACCAAAAGACAACTTTGTGCAAATTTGAAATTGTCTTTTAGTTAACGAAGTATTGTTTTGTACTAAAATGATAATAAATAAATTGCAATTTTAATGTTTATCAAATAAAAAAAATTATTTTTGTCAAAAATAATATTGTCTATTATAATATTAAATGAAGTTTATAGCCACTTAGGAGGGAATCAAGTGAGATTAAAAGCAAGCGATCAAGTAGATTTACATATTCATTCCGTTGCATCAGATGGAACATGGACAAATAGAGAGATAGTTGAGAAAGTGCGAGAAAATGGAGTGAGTTTATTTACAATTTCTGACCATGACCAATTTTCAGATGCAAGTGATTTAAGTGATTTATTAAAAGAATATAATTTAAGTTATTTGAAAGGCCTTGAGATTTCTAGTACATTTGAGGGTAATTTAAATCATATACTGGCTTTTGGAGTGGATACACAAAATGAAGAGTTAAGAAAAATAGTTAACAAGAATGCTAAAATGCTAGAAGAAAAAGATGATAATTCAATAAAGCATTTAATTAATAATGGATATGATATTGATTTTCAAGAATACTTAGATTATAAATATAAATTAAATAGAGGCGGATGGAAAGCTCTTAATTTTTTAATTGATAAAGGTTATTGTGAAAATATATCAGATTATTTTTCAAATCTTTTTGGAGGAAAGAATAAAATTTCATTACCTGATTTTAGTGATTCTTATGAAGTTATTAAAAGAATAAAAGCGGCGGGTGGAGTTGCAGTACTTGCTCATCCATATTATGTTAAAAGTTCTATAAGTGTTGATAAAAGACTTGGAGCATTTAAGGATATGGGAGTTGACGGAATTGAATGTTATCATCCTAACCATACAAAAGAAATTACTGTAGAATGTTATGAATGGTGTAAGAAAAATGATATGCTTATTACTGCAGGATCTGATTGTCATGGAGACTTTATTCCTTCAAGAAAAATAGGATTACCAAAAGTAACTATAAATCAAGTTAAACTTGGGAAATTAATTGATTATGTTGAAAACTAAAAAATTATTCATTAATAGAGAATGTGTTCACAAAAAGTTTATATTTACAAATTATTACAGATAGTATATATATTGTGTTGTTATTTGCGAAAAATACTAAATGTAGTTATGTAGAAAAAATTAAATACAAATATTTCCAATGAGGTGTTTTCAAAATTTTTACACTCTTGTAGAAAAATAAAAAATATGTTATAAATAAAGTACGATAAAAATGATTTTATCGAGTTAAAAAAAGATGTTTTTAGAGAGGAGATTATGATATGTTTAATTGTGTTAGTTCAATAGATGGTAAATGTGAAGTGTTAGAACAAATTGAGCAAACTAGGAAAAAGTTAAATCGTGAAGTAATTAGATTAAGCTGTCTTAATCCTTCGGTAATTAAGCTGAGTCAAGAGTTGGACGAGCTATTAAATTTATATTTTAAAATTGATAGTAAGATTAAAGAAGAAAATAATTTGTAAAGATAGCTTTTTAAGTGCTTCCTTTTATATTATAATATAGATATATATATTTAGGGAAAAGACTTATAAGGAGGAATTTATATGAAAGTAGTAAAAAGAGATGGAAGAGTTCAAGAATTTGATTTAAGTAAAATTAAGACATCGATAATGAGAGCTTCAGATGATGCAAAAGAACCTTTCAATAGAGCAGATATTGAA
>DAOUPR010000279.1 GCA_030626065.1 Clostridium sp.
CTCTTTTTCATCAAACTCTCTAGTTTCATGGTATTTTTTAATAACTGAACCAAAAGCATCAACACCTATAATATTAATATTAGAATTTTGCTCTTTTAAATATTTAGCTATTCCTGAAATTGTACCACCAGTTCCACTACACGCAACAAGATGTGTTATTTCACCTTCGGTTTGATTCCAAATCTCTGGTCCTGTTGTTTTATAATGTGCATCAATATTTAATTCGTTAAAATATTGATTTATATAAACTGAACCTTTTATTTCGTCATGTAATCGTTTTGCTACCTGATAATAAGATCTTGGGTCATCTGCACTAACATTTGCAGGGCAAACATAAACTTTCGCTCCCATTGTTTTGAGCATATCTATCTTATCTGCTGATGATTTAGAGCTTACAGCTAAAACACAATCGTAACCTTTAATAATACTAACCATTGCTAAACTAAATCCAGTATTACCTGAAGTCGTTTCAATAATTGTATCACCTGGCTTTAAAATGCCTTGCTTTTCAGCTTGTTCTATTATATAAAGTGCAATTCTATCTTTTGAAGAATGCCCAGGATTAAAGGCTTCTACTTTTGCAAAATATTGACCTTCAAACTCTGAAGTAATTGTATTTAATTTAATAAGAGGAGTGTTTCCAACTAAATCTAATACATTATCAAAAACTTGATTTTTATGTTTCATAAATGCTTTTTTAAACTACTGCTATTAATAAAAAAATGTAGCCAAAAACTTTGCCAAAAATACGGTTTTTTTTTGATTAATTAGTAATACTTTCTAAATCCAATAAAAAGGCATATTCCAAAGCAACTTCTTTTAAACTTTCAAAGCGTCCAGAAGCTCCTCCATGCCCTGATTTCATATCAATATGTAAGAGTAATTTATTTGAATCCGTCTTTAAATCTCTTAATTTAGCGACCCATTTAGCAGATTCCCAATACTGTACTTGAGAATCATGCAATCCTGTTGTAACAAGCATATTAGGATATGATTTGGCTTCAACATTATCATAAGGTGAATACGATTTCATATAATGATAATATTCATTTTCATTAGGGTTTCCCCATTCATCATACTCACCTGTAGTAAGAGGAATCGAGTCATCTAACATTGTTGTTAAAACATCTACAAATGGTACAGCTGCAATAATACCTTTATACAATTTAGGGCTTAAATTAATAATTGCTCCCATCAATAATCCACCAGCAGAGCCACCATAAGCATATAAATGATTTTTAGAAGTATAATTCTGATTTATAAGAAATTTAGAACAATCAATAAAGTCAAAAAATGTATTCATTTTAGATAAAAGCTTTCCATTATCATACCAATCCCTACCCAAATACTCTCCACCTCTTACATGTGCAATACCATAAATAAACCCTCTATCTAATAAACTTAAACGTATGCTAGAAAAATAGGGGTCGATTGTAGATCCATAAGAACCATAAGCATAAAGTAACAATGGGTTTTCTCCATTTATCCTCTTATCTTTGTTATACACTATAGATATTGGTACTTTAACCCCATCTCTTGCAATAGCCCAAACACGTTCTGAAATATAATTTTCTTTTTTAAAAGTACCACCTAATATTTTCTGCTCCTTTTTGACTTCTTTTTCTTTAGTCTTAAAATTAAAATCTATCACAGAACTTGGAGTGGTAAGCGAATTGTAGCTATATCTTAACACCTGACTGTTAAAATCGGGGTTATTACTAATATTTGCAGTATACGTTTCACTATCGAATGGTAAATAATAATCCTCTTCCCCATTCCAACTTATAATTCTTATTTTATTCAAACCATTTTCACGCTCACTAACCACTAAATAATCTCTAAAAATTTCAATATCTTCTAATAAAACATTTTCCCTATGAGGAAGAACTTCCTTCCAAAATTCCTTTCCTGTATGAGCTTCGTCTGTTTTTAAAAGTTTAAAGTTATTTGCATTATCGTTATTCGCTATGATATAAAAACTATCATTGTAGTGAGCAATAGAATAATCTAATTCACGCTCTCTATTATGAAATACTTTAAATTCATCATCTGGCGTGTTGGCATTTAAAATTTGATATTCAGTAGTTAAGGTGCTTGAAGAACCAATAATAATATATTTTCTTGATTTGGTTTTATATACAAATGTGCTAAATGTTTGGTCATTCTCATGAAAAACTTCAATGTCTGCATCTACATCTGTATGTAGTTTATGTTTAAATATTTTATGTGAACGAAGTGTAACTTCGTCTTTTCTTGAATAAAATAATGTTAGATTATCATTTGCCCAAGTAGCTCCGCCAGTAGTATTTAATATTTTACTAGGATAAATCTCTCCAGTAACTAGGTTTTTGATTTGGATATTGTATTGCCTTCTACTAACAGTATCAACAGAAAAAGCTGCAAGTTTATTATCAGTGCTTATAGATATTCCACCTAGCTTAAAATAAGCATGATTTTTTGCCATTTCATTACAATCAAATAAAAGCTCATCTTCAGATTCTAATTTTTCTTTTCTGCGTATATATACAGGATAGTCTTTTCCTTTTACATATCGTGTTAAGTACCAATAACCATTTAATTTATAAGGAACAGATTCATCATCCTCTTTAATCCTCCCCTTCATTTCATCAAAAAGTTCCTTTTGAAACTTTTCAGTATGTTTCATTTCATTTTCGGTATACTGATTTTCTTCATTTAGATAATCAATAACCTTTGGGTTTTCTCTTTCATTTAACCAAAAATAAGAATCAATTCTTAGGTCATTATGAGCTATAAGATTTTTAGAAATTTTATTTGCTACTGGAGGATTAATATTTTTTTTCAAAAAAAGAAGTTATTAATTTAAGTTTTCAAAAATATAAAATTTAAATATTATTTAGGCTCAATAATTTATATAGATTTTATAATCTCAATAAATTTATTATGCATATTATCTGTATAATCCAAATGGGTAACAATGCGTAGTTTATTGCCTCCCATACTAATAATTTTTACATTGTTGTGTTCTAATTTGTCTAAAAACACCTTCTCTTCATAATCTTCATTCAGTTCAAAAATAATAATATTAGTTTCAACGGGTTCAACTTTTTTAATATAAGATTGTTCTTTTAAGACATCAACAATTTCTTTAGCTTTTTTATGATCTTCTTTTAACCTATCTATATGATAATCCAAAGCGTAAATTCCTGCAGCTGCGAGATAACCTACTTGACGCATTCCTCCTCCAAATATTTTTCTAATTCTTATAGCCTGTTTCATTATATCTTCATCTCCAATCAAAATAGAACCTATAGGACAGCCTAAACCTTTACTAAGGCAAACTGAAATAGTATCAAATACTTCACCATACTTTTTAACTTCTTCATCTTTAGCTATTAAAGCATTCCAAATACGTGCGCCATCCAGATGATATCCTAAATTACTATCACTACATATTTTTCTGATTTTCAAAATTTCATCAAAATCCCAACATGCTCCTCCTCCTTTATTGGTCGTGTTTTCAACAGCAACTAAACGAGTCGTACTATAAAAAAAGTCTGGTGGGTTTATAGATTCTAATACTTGCTGAGCAGTAAACATACCTCTACTGCCATCAATAAGCTTACAAGACACACCACTATTCATTGCCGCCCCTCCTCCTTCATAATTATATACATGTGCATATTTATCACAGATTAATTGATCTCCAGGATTCGTATGTAAATTAATCGCAGCTTGATTTGCCATACTGCCAG
>DAOUPR010000283.1 GCA_030626065.1 Clostridium sp.
AGAATATCTAGCTCCTTCTCTTGAAGCATTTGAAACAATAATATTTGCATTTAATATAAGTCCAAATTCCACTATACCAAATATAATTAAAATTATTATTGGAAGTACAAGGGCAGTTTCCACTAAAGCTTGCCCTTTATGTTTAATAATTCCACTTTTCAACTATACCACCTCTAAAATTGCTTACTTTCTTTTATAAAGCAGTCCATTGGAAAGCATGGACTGCTTTACTTTTGATTAGTAATTATTCTAATGAGTTTTTAATCTCTCTAAATTTTAAAAGAATGTTTTGCCCAAGGTTTGTTAGAACTAATATTACTACTACTGCAATTAATGCAAGAATTAGTGCATACTCCACCATCGCTTGTCCTTTCTTAGTTTTAGGTTTAGCTTTTAACCAAGTCATTACATAATTCAACATATTATGTACCCCCTTTTTTAATTTTATTAATTTGAAATACTATACATTATATTATTAATTATTAAATTTATTCCTTTTGAAAAAAAATTATTTTAAATTATCATCCACATCAAGAACTGAATTATAACATTCTAATAATTAGTACATATACTAATATTATCAATGTGTCGAGGTGGCAAATTTTTGAAAATACTAGAACTAAAAAATATATATATGAATTACCATACACCCCAAAAAGAAACAAAAGCACTTACCAATATTAATTTTTCAATAAAAAAAGGTGAGTTTGTAACTATAGTTGGACCTTCTGGTTGTGGAAAATCCACTTTGCTTAACATTATTGCAAAATTAAACACTCCTTCTTCCGGCCAAATTATCATTAATAAAGAAAAAAGTGCATCATCTAAAGACTCTAATCATCAACTAGATAATAGCATTGGATATATGTTTCAAACCGATCAGCTCTTTGAGTGGACATCAGTATATAACAATATTACTTTGGTTTTAAGAATACAACATAAGCTTACAAATGAAAATGAAGCTTTCGTCAATAGTCTATTAAAAAATTATGGGCTTTGGGATTTCAAATCTCAACTTCCAAGTCAATTATCAGGTGGAATGCGTCAAAGAATAGCTTTAATTAGAACTTTAGCCCTAAAACCCGAAATTCTATTACTTGATGAACCTTTTTCAGCTTTAGATTATCAAAGTAGACTAAATGCAAGTAATGATATTTACAAAATAATTAGAAAAGAAAACAAAACTGCTTTAATGGTTACACACGACATTGCAGAAGCTACTTCTATGAGTGATAGAGTTATTATCCTTTCCAAAAGACCTGCATCTATTAAAAAAATTTTATCGCTAGATTATGAAGATAAATACGATTCTCCTTTAAAAAGAAGAGAATCTCCAAATTTCAAGGATTATTTCAATACCATCTGGAAGGAGCTGGACAAAATTGATGAACTGGAGTAATGAACATAAACAATACTTAAAAACTATTAAAAGAAGAAAAAATTTAATTATATTTGCCCGTTTTTTAATTTTATTTCTTATATTTGCCTTATGGGAAATCGCTGGAGACCTAGGTTGGATAGATCCCTTCTTAACAAGTACACCTTCAAGAATGATAAAAAGTTTAATTAAAATCTATAATGAAGGAACTTTATTTAGACATATACTTATTACTTGTTTTGAGACGATTTTAGGGTTTGTAATAGGAACTTTCTTAGGAACAATAATTGCTATTTTATTATGGTGGTCAGATTTTGCATCAAAGGTTTTAGACCCGTATCTAGTTGTATTAAACGCACTCCCTAAAGTATCTTTAGCGCCTATAATAATTTTTTGGATAGGTAATGGTTTGAAATCCATCATTTTTATAGCCATATTAATTTCTATTGTCACCACTATAATTAGTATCTTAAATGGTTTTGTACATGTAGAACAAGATAAAATTCGACTTTTAAAAACCTTTGGAGCTTCAAAAAAACAAATACTTAATCACCTTATCATTCCCTCTTCAATTCCAACCATAATATCAGCCCTAAAAATAAGTGTTGGTTTATCTTGGGTAGGTGTAATCATGGGTGAATTCTTAGTCGCTAGAGAAGGTCTGGGATTTCTTATAATATACGGAGGTCAAATTTCTCAATTAGATATGGTAATGATGAGCATAATTATACTTGCAATCTTAGCTTTCATTATGTATCAAGGCGTTGCTTTCATAGAAAAAAGACTCATTTCAAAATATAATAACTAGATTGAAAGCAGCAAAGCTAATTCACTATGGAATCTTAGGTTACTTTTAACGCTGCTTACGCCCATTAGTACCCTCCTTAGAGAAGCGGGTAGGCCTTCCCCTGCACCTCTTAATTTTTATTGCATAGGAAAAAAATTCGGTTATTTTTTTCAAAATATTGTAAATACTCAGAAATATAGTTATAATGTTTCTAGGCGAATATTTTTCCATAATTTTGGATATATTCAAAGTATAGGAGGATATTTATGGATAATTTTGAAAAAGGAAATCTACTTTATAAAAACAAGCAGTACAATGACGCTATCAAGACCTATACAAAAGCACTTTATACTTCAGATAACGCCGCATCTGTACTGTATAATATAGGTGTTTGTTTTATAAAACTTAATAAATATTTTGAAGCCATTAATTTTTTCGAAAAAGCACTACTAGAAAAACAAGAAGGCAAATATTATTACAATCTAGCATATTGCCATATTAAAATAAACAATCCTAGAGCTGCACTAAGAAATTTCAACACTGCCTGGGCTTTAAATAATAAAGATGAAGAATGCAAAAAAGCTATAGATATAATACTTAAACACTACTATAAAGATATGTCAAATTAATTTAAATTCAATACACATTAAAAGATTAATGCACAATGCACATTAAAAGATTAATGCACAATGCACAATTTACAATGCACAATTGAGGATGATTTTCTTCCTTTCGTCAGAAAATCTTTATTAAATAATAACCAAATTATTTAAAGCTCAACGACCTTCGGTCATTGAGCTTTTTAATTGTTCAATTCTTTAATTCTTCAATTCTTAATTGTTTAATTGTTTAATTGTTTAATTGTTTAAATGTTTAAATGTTTAAATGTTTAAATGTTTAAATAAATTGAAGAAATTTTTTAGCTCCGCTAAAAAATTTCATCCACAATTGTGCATTGTGCATTGTACATTGTGCATTGCTTTAAAATTGTGCATTGTGCATTGCTTTAATACTACCATTCCCCAGCAATTTCACTTCCTCTATGGTCTAAATTGAAAATAGGACTATCAAAATAGTTACCCCCAATATAAAAAGTAGCATCAACATTTATCCATTTTTCTTCAACTGGATCATAAAATTGATTCCATGCATGCCCTACCCAGCCATCATTACTTTTACCTTCACCAGTTATAATTCTAACTTGTATATCATTTGCTATACACATAGTAGCAAAAAGACATGAATAATCAAAACATATTCCTTCTTTTGTATAATAAGTATTAATTGAACCTGATTCAGTACTATAATTACTGCTTAATATCCTATCTGCTTTTAAATAATCATATTCTATATTAGATCCAACCCACTCATATATAGCTTGAGCCTTTTCTTTATCTGTACCTTTATTAGCTACAAGTTGCCTGGAAAAAGTATTAATTTCTTCATTTGATGAAATTCCCTCTTCTAAAGTAATTCC
>DAOUPR010000024.1 GCA_030626065.1 Clostridium sp.
CAATATTCCCTCTATCTAGATTGATTATTGGAACAACTATAGGATCAACAGCAGCAATAGTTCCTTTATCGATAGCAGCAACCCCTTTTGTAGCAAGAGTTGTGGAAAGTTCTTTAAAAGAAGTGTCTTGGGGTATCATTGAGGCATCTTTAGCAATGGGGGCAACAACAAAAGATATAATTTTTAAGGTGTTAATTCCTGAGTCTATGCCGTCTTTGGTATTGGGACTTACTCTTACAATTATAAATGTAATAGGATATTCTGCAATGGCAGGTGCTATTGGAGGTGGAGGTTTAGGGGATTTAGCAATTAGATATGGTTATCAAAGATATCAGACAGATGTTTTGATAGGAACAATAGTGGTATTAGTAATACTTGTTCAAATTATTCAGTCAGCAGGTAATAAAATTGCTATAAAATTAGATAAAAGATAATACTACGAAAACAAATTAGCAATTAGCAATTAGCAATTTGCAATGAGCAATGAGCAATTAGCAATGAGCAATTAGCAATGAGCAATTAGCAATGAGCAATTTGTAATTGAGGAAAATTTTGCTACGCAAAATCTTTGGATTAATTAAATATTTAAAGATTCTAGAGGATAGGAGAGAATCTTTATTAATTGCACATTGCAAATTATCTTTTAAAAAGCATTGCAAATTATTCATAAACAATAATTATTAGAATTAACAACACTTATTAATATAAAGAAATTTTAAAATATAGCAAACAAAAAAACGGAGGGTTTAAAATGAAAAAAATAACTTTATTGGGGATAACAATTTTAACACTAGGAGCTGTATTAGTGGGGTGTTCATCACAAAATAATACAGTAAATTCAGATAATGAGAGTTCATTAAAGAAAATTGTGGTAGGGGCTACACCAGTACCACATTCTGAAATATTAGAAGAAGTTAAACCAATTTTAGAAGAGCAAGGTATTGAACTTGAAATTAAAGAGTTTACTGATTATGTAACTCCAAATGTTGCATTAAATGATGAGTCAATAGACGCAAACTTTTTTCAACACAAACCATATTTAGATGAATTTAATGCGAATAAGAATATGAATTTAGTTACGGTTGGCAAAGTACACGTTGAGCCATTAGGTGCTTATTCTGAAAAAATAAAATCATTCGACGAGATTGAAGATGGAGCAACAGTTGCCATTCCAAATGATGCAACAAATGAAGGAAGAGCACTTTTACTACTGCAAAAGCAAGGACTTATAAAGCTTAAAGATGAAGGTGGGTTAACTCAAACACCACTAGATGTAGTTGAAAATAAAAAAAATCTTAAATTTGAGGAATTAGAAGCAGCGCAATTACCAAGAGTTCTTCAAGATATTGATTTTGCAATTATCAATACAAACTTCGCACTTGAAGGTGGATTAAATCCAACAAAAGATGCAATATTTATTGAAGATGAAGATTCTCCATATGCCAATATAATTGCAGCAAGAGAAGATAATGCTGAAAGTGAAGAAATCAAAGCTTTAGTTGAAGCTTTAAACTCTGAAGAAATCAAGAAATTTATTGAAGAAAAATATGAAGGGGCTATTGTACCAGCTTTTTAAAACATAGTGTGAA
Organism: Clostridium sp.; assembly: GCA_030626065.1. Lineage (GTDB taxonomy): Bacteria > Bacillota > Clostridia > Clostridiales > Clostridiaceae > Clostridium_AF. The sequence goes on from DAOUPR010000024.1 coordinate 1,590, forward strand.
GTGTGGAATGTGAAGTGTGAAGTTAAGGATGATTTTGCTACGCAAAATCTTTGTATTAATTGAATAATTAAAGATTCTCGACCGCAAGGGAGAGAATCAACCATCACTTCACACTTCACACTTAACATTTCACATTAAATTATTTTAAGCAAAGCTTAAAATAATTTGGTAGTCCAGTTTTCGCAATTCCACACTTCTGTAACAATGTCTTGATAAAATTCTGGTTCATGGCAAATTAAAAGAATACTTCCTTTATATTCCTTTAAAGCTCTTTTTAATTCTTCTTTTGCATCAACATCTAAGTGGTTAGTAGGTTCATCTAGAACTAAAATATTTGATTCTCTGTTAAGTATTTTACAGAGACGAACTTTTGCTTGTTCACCACCACTTAATACAAGTACTTTACTTTCTATATGTTTAGTAGTAAGACCACATTTGGCCAGGGCCGCACGTACTTCATATTGCGTGTACGAAGGGAACTCTTTCCAAACTTCTTCTATACAAGTATTATGATTAGCATCTTTTATTTCTTGCTGGAAATATCCTATATATTGATGGTCGCCTAGTTCTACTTCACCAGAAATAGCTTTTAGTTCACCTAAAATACTTCTAAGTAAAGTTGTTTTTCCTAAACCATTAGCACCAACTAAAGCAATTTTTTGTCCACGTTCCATTATCAAATTTAAAGGTTTGGATAAAGGTTCGTCATAACCGATTACAAGGTCTTTAGTTTCAAAAATTAGTTTATCTGAGGTTCTTGCTTTTTTGAAGTTAAAAGTTGGTTTTGGTTTTTCTTTGTCAAGTTCGATTAGCTCCATCTTGTCTAATTTTTTCTGTCTAGACATAGCCATATTTCTAGTTGAAACTCTAGCTTTATTTCTAGCAACGAAATCTTTTAAGTCATCAATTTCCTTTTGTTGTTTTCTGTAAGCAGCTTCTACTTGTTTTTTTCTAGCTTCGTAAACTTGCAGGAAGTTGTTGTAATCTCCTACATAACGATTTAGTTCCTGATTACCCATATGGTAAATTAAATTTATTACACTATTTAAAAATGGTATATCGTGTGAAATTAGAATAAAAGCATTTTCATATTCATTTAAGTAGCGTTTAAGCCATTCTATATGTTGTTCATCTAAATAGTTAGTAGGCTCGTCCAAAAGAAGTATATCTGGTTTTTCTAATAATAGTTTAGCTAATAATACTTTAGTTCTTTGACCACCACTTAAATCTTGTACTTCTTTATCAAGACCTACATCACTTAGCCCAAGACCAGATGCTGTTTCGGTGATTTTTGCATCGATTATATAGAAGTCATTATTGTCTAATATGTCTTGTAGAGTACCAGTTTCTTCAAGCAGTTGCTCAAGCTCGTCAGCATTAGCAGTAGCCATTTTGTCATAGATATTTGTTATTTCTTTTTCTAAATCAAAAAGATATTGAAAAGCACTTTTTAATACATCATAAATAGTCATTCCCGGTTCAAGAGAAGTGTGTTGATCTAGATAGCCAACTCGTACACGCTTTGACCATTCAATTTTTCCATCATCAGGTTCAAGTTTACCTGTTATTATGTTCATAAAGGTGGATTTTCCTTCACCATTTGCGCCTATTAATCCGATATGTTCGCCTTTTAAAAGTCTAAAAGATACATTATCGAAAATAGCACGATCTCCAAAACCGTGACTTAGGTTTTTAACTGTTAAAATACTCATTTGTAAACTCCTTTGTAAGTATAGGATATCAACTGTGAAACCCCATAATAATAATTTATAGAACACGGTTCACATTAATTGTGAACCGTAAATTTGAAACTAAATTTCAAGCACAATAAAATTATATAATATTTATCGTGTATTTAGTAGAGTTAATTTTATCTAACAGTAATGGGCAATAATTAAAACTTTAAATTTTCTCTCTTTACAAATATTTTTTTCTTCAAAAACGAAGCAGAATTCTTTACATACGTTAATGCATGTACAAGGACGACCTGGAACTTTTAATTTTTTAACTCTAAAGCCTACTATTTCTTTTTTAGTATTTAAAAGTATTACTCCTAAATTAATATATTTACCTGCACATACATTTTTTAATCTTACTTTTATTTTTAAAAGTCTTCCCTCACATTCTAAATGTACTTGTTTTGTTACATCTTTTGTGATTTCACATTCTTCGAATTTTTCTATGAAGGATTCTCCACAACAATCATTATCAAAAATACATTTACAATTAGTAGAATCAGTACAATTAGAATTTGTATTATCTAAGTCAATTTTAGTATCTATTGTATTATCTGAAATGATAGTTTCATGTTCTTCATCCATAATACTTTCCACCTTTCTTGTTTTGTAATATTGTTATTAACAACGTATTATATACAGCGGTTATAACAAGGGGTTGATGTACAATTATTACAATAAGCTATTAAAATAATAATAATTATTATTAGTAAAATATATTGTAAAGGTATTGAACAAAAACAATTATTATTACAATGATGATGGTGATTATGTTTGAAATCCATACATAAATCAGTATCTTTTATAGTTTCACATGGGTTGAATGTTATTGGAAAAACTTTTTCTTTACACGAATAATTGAGTATATTATTTCTGTGATAATCAATTTTTTTTCTCATGGCATAACTTCCTTTTAGCTTATTGTTTAATACATATTATGAAATAGACATAGAGAAGGATACTTCAAAATGCTTATTTAGTATAAAATTTTAGAATACTATTTTTATTTGAAGATATAGAAGTTAGTACATACGATAAATAGCTTTGTATTTTGTAATATGATAAGATATTTATATTAAATGAAATCGAAAATTTGAGTTAATAACGATTGAAAAATATAATAAGAAAAGATGAGGTAAGAGTTGTGGTAGAGTACCTAGAATTTGTAGCAAAAGCGTGGAATGAATTTACTCAAAAGGGTTATATGAATGATGGATTAAGAGAAGAAATTGCTCAATCATGGATGCGGTGTAAAGAGTATGGCATTGATTATATGAATGGAATTGGCGATGATAAATATAAGATGGAGCTAGAATCAAGGATTAAAGAAAATGAAGATTTAATACAAATAGCTCATCCTATTATGAGAAGTATATATAGTACTGTTGAAGGGTCTGGTTTTATTATTGTTTTAACGGATAAAGAAGGGTATATAATTGAAGAGGTTGGAGACGATGAGATATTAAAAAAGGCAGAAGAAATTAATTTTGTTAAAGGATCCTTATGGACAGAAAGGGCAGTAGGAACCAATGCTATAGGAACAGCAATTTTTAATAATAAACCATTACAAACTATGGGGGACGACCATTATTGTTTTAATCATCATACATGGACATGCTCTGCAGCTCCTATTCATGATGAAGAAGGTGAAATAATTGGATGTCTTAATATGTCGGGGCAATATTTAGATGCACATAGGCATACTTTGGGTGTTGTGATTGCAGCTGTAGAAACTATAAGAAAGCAATTAGCACTTACTATGTCTTATAAATTGCTTAACGTTACTTTTGATTCTATTGTTGAAGGATTGATAGTCTTAGATGAAAAATTTATGGTAAAGAGAACAAATCAAAGAGCTGAAATTATTTTAGGAGAGTCAAAGGAAGCAATACTAAGGATGAATATTAAAGAAACTCTTAAGAATATTAATTTTAATTATATAGTGAGTGATTATTACAAAGTATATAACAATATAGAGTGTGAGTTTAATTTAAATAAGAAAAAGGTTCGCTGTATTGTTAATATAGTTCCTATGAAAGTTAATAGGAAGTTTATGGGTGTTGTAATTACTTTTAGAGAAACAAAGTATGTACATAAATTAGTAAATAAAGTAGTTGGATATAGGGCTACATATGAATTTCAGGATATTATTTATAAAAGCAATAATATGGATGAACTTATACAGTATGGTAAAAAAGCAGCTAAAAGCGACTGCAATATAATTATTGAAGGAGAAAGTGGTACGGGGAAAGAATTGATTTCGCAGGCTATACATAATTATAGCGATAGATCAAAGGGACCTTTTGTTGCAGTTAATTGTGCATCTATACCACGAGAGTTAGTTGAAAGTGAATTGTTTGGTTATGAAAAAGGTGCATTTACAGGGGCAGTTAAAGAGGGGCGTCCAGGTAAGTTTGAGCTTGCAGATGGAGGAACTGTCTTTTTAGATGAATTAGGGGAGTTACCTATTGATATACAAACAAAACTATTAAGAGTTTTAGATAATAATAAGATTGTAAGAGTTGGTGGAACTTATGAGAAAGAAATAGATGTGAGGATAATCGGTGCAACAAATAAGATTTTGAAAGAAGAAATAAGAAATAAAAATTTTAGGGAAGATTTATATTACAGATTAAATGTTATAAATTTAAATACAATTCCATTAGTTGAAAGAAAACAAGATATTGAAGTCCTTGCAAAATATTTTGTTGAAAGATTGAATATAAAGAATAGGGACAAAGTTAAAACTATTAATCAAGCTTATATTGAAGGATTAAAAGAACATAATTGGCCAGGTAATGTTAGAGAATTAAGGAACGTTATTGAAAGAGATTATTATTTTAGTGAAGATGTTTTGATAAAGCATAATTATGAAATAAATGATGGTACGAACAATAATAATAATGATTCAAATAATAGTGATTTAAATGATAATGTAGAGAAGGATAATCAAATTATTCCGCTAGATATTTTGGAAGAAAGAAGTATTATTAATGCTATTAAACATTGTGATGGAAATATAATTAAAGCTGCAGGTCTTCTTAATATTAGTAGATCTACAATATATAGAAAGATTAAAAAATATAATATTGAGTGTTAGGTTGATTTGGGATATAAATACGTTTACATTATAGATAATTATATATTTAAATAAAAAATTCACAAAATATATAAAAGAATGTGTCAATATGACAGTTAAAATATGCAAAATCTCATTTTGAGACGGATTATTTGTTTCAAAATGAGATTAAATTTATTATTAGCATAATTTCAACTTTATAATGAGATGAATTTAATAAACAGAAAAATATAGTTGCATTTTCATATAATATAATAAGTGTTGAAATTACTAATGTATAGGGTTTTGCAATTAAGAATTTACTTGTTTTGAAGTTTTTTTAGTTAAGTAACTTAATATACATATTTTTTGGCATAAAGATTGCTTATATAATTATATATGTGATAAAAATAACAAACTAAAATATAATTATATGGAGGATTTGAAATGAAAGCAGCTTTATGGTATTCAAAAAATGATGTTAAGGTTGAAGAAATTAATGAACCAGAGGTAATAGAAGGATCAGTTAAAATTAAAGTGAAATGGTGTGGAATTTGTGGTTCAGATCTTCATGAATTTTTAGGTGGACCTATATTTATACCAGTTGGACAACCTCATCCTCTAAGTGGAAATAAGGCTCCAGTAGTATTAGGACATGAATTTTCAGGAGAAGTTGTTGAAATTGGTGAAGGAACAAGTAAATTTAAGGTTGGAGACAGAGTTGCAGTTGAGCCGATAGTTGCTTGTGGAGAATGTCCAGCTTGCAGGGAAGGTAAATACAATTTATGTTCAAGTTTAGGTTTCCATGGTCTTTGTGGAAGCGGTGGAGGATTTGCAGAATATACTGTATTCCCAGAGGAATATGTTCATAAGATTCCAGATACTATGTCATATGAGCAGGCTGCTTTAATAGAACCAATGGCGGTAGCACTTCATTCAATAAGAATGGCTAATTTTAATATGGGAGATACGGCTATAGTTTTAGGTTCAGGTCCAATTGGTCTTGCAACTATTGAGTGTTTAAAAGTAGCAGGTGCGAAACTTATAATTGTATTACAAAGAAAATCAGTTAGACAAGAATATGCAAAAAGAGCAGGAGCAGATGTAGTACTTGATCCTAATGAAGTTGATATAGTTGCAGAAGTTAAGAAATTAACAGGTGGTGTTGGAGTAGACGCCGCATTTGAAACTACTGGAGCAAAAATCGGTTTTGATATAGGTCTTGATAGCTTGAAATTTGAAGGTACTATGGTAGTTACAAGTATTTGGGAAGGAGACATAGCTTTTAATCCGAATACGTTGGTATTCTCAGAAAAGAAAATAGTTGGAACTTTAGCATACAGACATGAATTTCCTGCAACAATTGCTTTAATGAATGATGGAAGAATTAAAGCTGAAGGATATATTACAAAAAGAATATTGCTTGATGATATAGTAGAAGATGGTTTTGGTACGTTAACAGGAGCGGACAAGAAGAAGCATGTTAAAATTATAGTAACTCCTGATAAAACATTACTTTAATAATAAATTTAAAATATATAATAAATAAAACATTAGCAGATATTTTGCTGATGTTTTATTTTGTTTATTAAGTATAAAATATGCAGATATAAGCTTAGACCTTTTATAAGAGATAAACGGCAATGGCTTAAGTAAATGTGGGATTTATAATTATAGCATAAACTTATTATTTACAATAAAAAATAGTCGGTGCTTATAAAGCACCGACTGATAAGGGTTTGTATAAAATTAGTTTATACAAATTTGTAATAACATGAAAACATATCAAAAATCTATAATTATCTTTGAACACGACCTGATGCATCGCCGTCTTTAAGAGTAGTTACTTCGTCTACAGTAACTAAATTTGCATCGCCAGGAATTGTTTGTTTTAATGCAGATGCAGCTACTGCAAATTCTAAAGCTTCTTCTTTGTTTTCAAGCATCATAAGACCATATATTAATCCAGAAGCAAATGAATCTCCGCCTCCAACTCTATCAACAAGTCTTATATCATAATGCTTAGAGTGATAAAAATCATTACCATCATATATTAATGCTGACCATCCATTGTCAGAAGCTGAGTAGCTTTCTCTCAATGTAGATGTAACATATTTAAATCCAAATTCTTCTTTCATTTCTTTGAATATTTTTTTGTAGCCGTCTAATTCTAAATCACCTGATGTTACATCAGTATCACCTGGTTTGAAACCTAGAACTTTTTCAGCATCTTCTTCGTTTCCGATACATACGTCAACATATTCCATTAATGGTCTCATTACTGATTGAGCTTTTTCAGGAGTCCATAATTTCTTTCTGAAGTTTAAGTCAACACTTACTGTTACATTATGTCTTTTAGCAGCTTTTAAAGCTTCTTCAGTTACTTTTGCAGCAGAATCACTTATTGCTGGAGTAATTCCTGAGAAATGGAACCATTCAGCATCTTCAAATATTGCATCAAAATCAAAATCTTCGATAGTTGCTTCTGCGATAGAAGAATGAGCTCTATCATAAACTACTTTAGATGGTCTCATAGAAGCACCGATTTCTAAGAAGTATATTCCAAGACGTTCTCCACCTCTAGCGATGTAGTCAGTTTGAACTCCGAATTTTCTTAAAGAGTTTAAAGCAGATTGTCCAATTGCATTATCAGGAAGTTTAGATACAAAGTGAGCATCTAATCCATAGTTTGATAAAGCAACAGCAACGTTTGCTTCTCCTCCACCATATACAACATCAAATTTTTCAGCTTGAACAAATCTTTGAAAATTTGGAGTTGTTAATCTTAACATTATTTCTCCTAAAGTTACAACTTTTTTCATGAAAATAGCCTCCTATTTATTTATTATTTTCTCTAAATGCTTTTATTTTAGCAACAAATTGTTTTGCAGTTTCTTCTACAGCTTTGTAGTCACCAGTTTTAGCTCCTTTAGTTAAGCTACTACCTGCACCTACTGCGATTACACCATTTTTAAACCATTCATCAACATTATCGATATCTACTCCACCAGTAGGCATAATGTTTGCTTGTGGGAGAGGTCCTTTAATTGCTTTAACAAAGCTTGGTCCAAATGCAGAACCAGGGAATAATTTAACTATATCAACACCTGACTCCATAGCAGTTACTACTTCTGTTATAGTCATACAACCAGCCATGTAAGGTACGCAATAACGGTTACACAATGTAGCTATTTCAGCATTGAAATGTGGGCTAACGATGTATTGAGCTCCGTTAAGTATTGCAACTCTAGCAGTTTCTGAATCAAGAACAGTACCTGCACCTACAATTAATTGTTCTTCAGTAAATGAATCAGAAAGTTCTCTGATGATTTCTTGAGCAAATGGAACAGTAAAAGTAATTTCTATTGCGGATACTCCACCATTTATACATGCAGTTGCAATTTTAACTGCTTTTTCTTTAGATTCTGCTCTTACAACAGACACAACACCTACATCTACAATTCTTTTTATAACTTCAAATTTTTTCATTAAAATTCCTCCGTTTCATGATATGAAATGCTATATCAAAATATAAAACTTTAAGACCATTATATAATTTCTTTTTAGATTTTTCAAGTTAAAAAAATAAAAAAAATAGACTATTTATTATAGCCTATTGCTTTAGATATAATTGCACTGTATTTTTTAATCCATATTGGGAATTGCTTCTCAGATTCTTCACTTAAACGAATAATAGGTATAGAAATACTAATGGCACCAACTGCTTTTCCATTGTACCCTAGAATAGGTGCCCCGTAACATTTAATTCCTAACTCATTTTCTTCATCATCAATTGAATACTGTCTTTCTTTTATTAATTGAAGATCTTTAAATAAATCATCTAAATTTGTTATTGTTTTTTCTGTAATTTGATGTACATTTGAAATTGACCAAATATGTTTAACAGCATCTACAGAATAAGTTGATAGAATAGCTTTACCTACAGAAGAACAGTACATAGGCATTCTTTTACCAATATTAGAGTGCATTCTTATAGTGGCATTATTTTCATACTTATCTATATAAATAATATCACTACCATCTTGAATTACTAAATGAACAACTTCATTTGTTAGATCTCTTAACTCTGACAAAGAAGGTCTTGCAACTTGTCTTAAATCATACTCATCAATTATTGAAGAACCGATTTCGAATAGTTTATAACTTAATAAATAATTACCTTCATTCTTTTGGCTAACATAACCAAGTTCAACTAATGTCTGAAGCAATCTATGGACTGTACTTTTATGTAATTCTAGTACTTTACTTAGTTCTGATATACTTATACCTTGTGGATATTTTGATAACATTTCAATTATTTTAAACGTTCTGTCAACAGACTGCACAGTAGTGCCCATTTTAAAACCTCATTTCATAATATAATATATTTATTATAGTCTAAATTTAAAATAAATTAAACATTAGATTTTATTTAATATATGTTTTTAAAGGAAAATAAAAAGATACCCTAATATTAATAGTAATAAAAGGGTATCTTTTTATATATAAACCTAAAATTGATGGGTTTATATTTTATAATAAGTCTAGCGGGTCTTTATATTCTAAACCTAAGCTTTTAGCTACAGGTTCGCAAGTAATATTTCCGTCAAAGGTATTTAATCCAAGCAATAAATTCTTATCAGCTAATAATGCTTCTTTTGTACCTTTATTTACTATGTCTAATAAATATGGTAAAGTTGCTGACTCAAGTGCTATAGTAGATGTTCTAGGTACAGCACCAGGCATATTTGCTACAGAGTAATGAATTACATCATAACATTCATAGCATGGTTTATCGTGAGTTGTAACTCTATCTATTGTCTCAATTGAGCCACCTTGATCTATAGCTACATCAACAATTACAGAACCTTTTTTCATAGTTTTAACCATTTCTTTTGTAACTGTTTTTGGTGTACTAGAACCAGCTACAAGAACAGCCCCTATTAAAAGGTCCGCTTTTTTAATTACTTCTGCTACCGTATGTTCGTTGTAAATTAAAGTCGTTACTTTACCGGCAAATATATCATCTAGATACATTAATCTTTGCTTATTGATATCTAGAATTGTTACTCTTGCCCCTAATCCTAAAGCCATTTTTGCAGCATTTGTTCCTACAATTCCCCCACCAATTATTACGACTTCAGCTGGAGCTACACCAGATACTCCACCTAGTAAAATTCCCATTCCACCATTATATTTTTGTAGTAAGTTTGCTCCTATTTGAGTAGACATTCTACCTGCAACTTCACTCATTGGCACTAGCAATGGAAGAAGTCCATTTGTTAATTGCACAGTCTCATATGCAATTCCAGTAACTTTTTTATCTAATAATGCTTTGGTAAGAGCTGGATTTGGAGCTAAGTGAAGATAAGTATATAAAGTTTGTCCTTCTTTAAATAAATCATACTCACATTCTAAAGGTTCTTTAACTTTAACAATTATTTCAGATTTATCGAATAATTGTTTTTTATCTTCTAGTATTTTTGCACCAGCTTCTATATATAATTTATCTTCAAAACCGCTGCCTATACCAGCAGATTTTTCTATTAATACTTCATGTCCGTATTTAACTAATGTACTAACGCCACCAGGTGTTAAGCCCACTCTATTTTCATTATTCTTGATTTCTTTTGGTAATCCTATAATCATTGTTAAACCTCCATTTTAAAATTAATTAAATTTGACGTTATTAGATGTTATCTAAATTAACTGAGTAGTTATTTTTAACAGTGGATAATACTATATTTGTATTGGTTTTTAATACACCGGGTACACTTTTTATCCTGTTAAGAAGTTGCTCTAAGGTTGTTGTATTTTTAGTAATTATTTTTATAATATAGTCATAACCACCAGCGGTATAATGACATTCTGTTATTTCGTCTTCCTCATATATAAATTCCATAAATACTTCTGTAAACTGAGGCCTTTCTAGACTTACATTCATAATTGCAGTAAGCTCTTTACCCACAGTTCCACTATCAATAATAGTTGTATAATGTTTTATTACACCTGATATTTCTAACTTTTTTATTCTCTCAGTTGTGGCCGACAACGATAGATTAACTTTTCTACTTATATCAGATGAAGAGATTCTAGAATTCTCTTGTAAAATTTTAAGTATCTTGATATCAATATTATCCATGGATTAATTCCTCTCTAAAATACTTTTTATTAATGGCTGTGATTTCTAAATAAATAATAGCATTATACCGTAATATATTCAATATATCTATTAAATTAAAGTGAAAATTATGTAAAATAGGTGTACTTACCGAAATATATTCTATAAATGTGATATTTGTTCTCTTTAAACCGAAATACTTTTGGTGAATTTAAAAAAGTTTTTTCTAATGTAATTCTAATCTTTATCTTATTTAGATTAAATGTTTGCTTTATATAATATAAATAGGTAGAGAGATATAATTAAAATGCACAAATCAGGGTGATTCTCTTTATTCTTAAGACAATCTTTAATTAAATTTAATAACTCTGACCAAAGGCAAGAGAAACATTTTCAACTATACAATACATTCTGCATATTAATAAAGAATAAAAAACTATTTATAAAAGCAAAATTTATTATCATTAACAAATTTTTAAAATATACCTAATAAAAAGGAGAATGTCAATATGACAGTAAAATTACAAGATATTGATTTATTAAGAGAGAGGACTAAAGCTACCTATGAGGAAGCTAAAGAAGCTTTAGAAAAAAATGATGGAGATTTAGTAGAAGCGATTATTTATCTTGAAAAGAAGAAAGGATTAAAGAGAGATAAATATAGTAAAAAAGAAAGTGAATTTAAAAATCAAGCTAAATCTTTATTAAAAAAACTTATTGAGATTGAATTTATAGTGCACAGAAGTGGTAAAACAATAATTAATGTTCCTATATTAGTATTACTCATTGCAACAATAATTGGTTGTCCGTTTGTTATAATTGGTTTAATAGCATCACTACTTACTGGTCATAGAATAAAATTTACAAACAAAAATAAAAAAATGGCAGTTAGTAAAGTGTTTGATAATATGAGTGATGCAGTGGATAATTTTAAAAAGGAAAATAAAAGAGGGGAAAAAGCAGAAGTTACTATTGATTAGATTGAATAAAAATATTAAATAAAAATAATGAACTTGATTAAGAAATATTTTAGCTGATCTAAAATATTTCTTTTTGTATAAAAAAGTGTTTAGTAGTTTTTTTTTCTAGTGAACTTTTTCATAAAGTTTATCGTATATATTATATAAATTAAAAAATGGAGGTTTTACTTATGAAGAAAACAAAGGGTCTTTTAATAATGATGATATTAGGTTTGATTTTGGGTGTAGGATGGATTATTAATCAAGAAGAAACTTCAGGAAATATTAGTAAGTGGATGAATGGCCCTGATATTCTTGGAGAAGTTTTAGAGGTAAGTGAAGATGGGCTGAGTATTTTAGTGGATAGTAATACGAAAGATGTGCAAGGACAAATATGGATAAGCATAAATGAAGAAACAAATTTTTTATCTAATGTTTCAAGAGAATTCAAAGTAGGGAATAAAGTTTCTATGGTATCAACTGGCCAAATTGCAGAATCCTATCCTATGCAAGGTGGTGTGGTTGCGGTATATTCTAATGAAGAAAACTAAAATAAAATCAAAAGACTAAATGAATATAGAAATACAAATACTATATTTCATTTTTTAGAGTTACCAAGACTTTCAAAAATACAAACATTAAAAGATATAAATACAGCTTATGAAATACTAAGAATGGAAATAAAAGATGTGGTTAAAGCGACGCGCTTGAGAGTAGAGGAAGTTGAAAAATTGAAAGATGAGTTGAATTTATAAAATTAGGATAGCGATGGAAATTTAAAAAGAGTAGAATTATATCTACTCTTTTATTTTGCATAATTTGTGAAATAGCTTGTAAATGGAAATATTTACACCCTAGGTGAGCTTCCAGAAGATGAATGACGTAAGGAATTCGGCTTCTGGTTGCTATATTAAAAAGTTAAGATATCACTCTACATAAAGATTGTTTTATGGAAATAATTATGATAAAATACTTTTAATTATTATCATTAAATAATAATAAATTACAAATAATAAAGACTAGAAATGAATAAAAAAATATAGAAGGGAAGATATTGAAATGAGCGAAAACTATTACTGCCCAGATTGTTTAGAAAAATTAGAAAATTTATCTGGTTGAGGATCTGTAAGTTACTTCTGTAAGAAGTGCAAGATAATAAAATCAAGATCAACAATTTTAAATGAAGAGCAAATGGAAGAGAAAAAGAAAATTGAAAATGAAAAATAATTACATAATTACTTAATAAAATTCTAAATAAAAGGGCATTAAGAGAAAAGGGTGAGAGTGTGTAATAAGAAAACTTGGGGAGTTAGACAGATTAAAAGTTTTAGAATTTTTAAGTGAAGAGCCTTCTATTAATTTATTTATAATAGGGGATATTGAAAACTTTGGTTTTGAAGAAAAGTTTCAGGAATTATGGGGTAGCTTTGATGATAATGGAAGACTAGAAGATGTTTTATTAAGATATAATGAGAGCTATGTACCATATTTTAAAAGTGAAGCTTTTAATTCAGAAGGTTTTATTGAAATAATAAGAAAAGATGAAAGAAAAAAATACTCTCAGGCAAAGAATCTATTATAAATCACTTTAAGGATTGTTTGGATAAATTCAATGAAAAATCAACTTATTTTTGCGAATTAAATAATAAAGACAAGCTTTTAGATAGTAGCTATATTATAAAAAAGGCTGAAATAGAAGATGCCGAAAAAATTTGTGATATGCTTGAAACTATCGATGAATTTAGGCTAACAAGCTCTAATACAGTTAAAAATACAAAGCACAAGTTAGAAACAAAAACAGGTAGGGTCTACTACATTGAAAATGAAGAAAGTCAAATGGTAGAAATTTAAAAAAGAGTAGAATTGAATCTACTCTTTTATTTTGCATAATTAGTGGAATAGCTTATTTTTGGAAATATTTACACCATAGGGGTGCTTCAAGAATAATAATTGAAATAGATACAGATGTAAGTTGGTTACGAAATCTGCGAAGTTGAGAGAAATTTAACAGTATAGCCAAGAGATTAAACTTTTTTTCTAACCACAAAATTATCTTCAATAAGTAGCCAGTTTTGAGGAAATTCGTTTCCAAGTACCCAATAGAAAAAGCCTCTTATTCCCAATTCTTTTATCATGTCAAATTTAGCCTGTATACTACGTGCATCTTCAAACCAAACTATATGAGATTTTCCAGCTTCATCTACATAATTGAAATAAGGTGATTGTGCTGTATAATCATATTTTATTTCTGCACCATATTTTTCAGCAAGCTCTATAGCTTCTTGATGATCAATTGCTTTTGCAAATTTCCCTCCTTTTTCATAAGGTAATGTCCAATCATATCCATATAGAGGTATTCCCATCATTATTTTATCTTTAGGAACTTCTGATATGGCATATTCCATAACTTCCCGTACTTTGTTTATTGGAGCAACAGGGAGTGGGGGTCCTCCTGACCAACCCCATTCGTAAGTCATGAAGAAAATAAAATCAACTATTTCTCCTATAGTCTTGTAGTCATGGCCTTCATATAAAATTCCTTGCTGATCAGCTGAAGTTTTTGGTGCAAGGGCAGTAGAAGTATAGTAACCTTTTTTTCTAAGTCTAGATGCAGCCTTTCTCAGAAAATCATTATATCTTTCTTTGTTTTCAGCTCCTAAGTACTCTAAGTCGAAATCAATACCACCATAGCCTTTTTCATCCATAATTTTAATTGCTTCATCCAATACTTTATCTTGCATTTTTTCATCAGTGAGGAATTTAGTAGCTAAGTCTTGGCTAAAGGTACCGTCTTTAAAATTGGTTATAACCATTAATGGCAACGCATCATCATTATAGGCAGCATTTATGGTAGATTGGTCATCAATAGGAGTTAATGTTCCATCTTCAGTGATTGCATAGCTGAAGATATTTAAATAGGATAATTGTTCTCCAACTTTATCGACAACATTAGGAGAATTTTCACCGGTAATATTTAAATCAACATAAGCTCCTACATCGGCAAATTGACGAGGTTTTTGAGGTATATATAGTCTTAGACCAACGGGTACTTGGTAGGGGTTAGTGATTCCATTGATTCGCATAAGTTCGTCCACAGGAACATTGTATTGTTGGCTAATTTTGTATAGACTGTCACCTGGTTTAACCCAATAATAGCTTCCATAAATGGGGATTACGATTGATTGGCCCACAACTAAGCTGTTTGGATTAGGTATTCCATTCGATTGAATTAAAGCATCCATTGGTACACTATAGCCTTGAGAAATTCGCCATAGAGTATCACCTTTTCTAACAACATGTATTTGCAAAAGAATTCACCTCTTTATATTCTCTATCTATAATATATTCTTTTAAATCATTAGATGTGAGAAGAGGATTTATTGAGTTTATTCCGATAAAGTGAAATTTAATATAAATGGATGAAAATCCACTCAGCAATTATATATTATAAATTATTAAATGTTTTACATTGATAGGAGAATAAATATATGCTAGAATATTAGTATAAAGCATAGTATACTATGCTTTATAGGAAAAGATATCTTTGTTATATGTAAATTATCATCATATTTTTTGGTTTTAACCTCATAGTCGTACAAAGTATATAATGTGAACTCAAGTATGATTTTGCAAAGCAAAATCAACTTTTAAATTAAAGATTTCAGAAGAATGAGGAAATCATCCTCAATTGTGCATTGTACATTGTGCATTGTGCATTGAATTATGTAAATAGGGGGTATTTTATGAAAAAATTATTAACAGGAAATGAGGCAATAGCAAGAGGTGCTTATGAAGCTGGAGTTAAGTATGCTTCTGCATATCCAGGAACACCAAGTACTGAAATACTTGAAAACGTTGCCTTATATAAAGAAGATATTGTTGCAGAATGGGCACCAAATGAAAAGGTTGCGCTAGAAGCTGTTATTGGAGCATCAATAGCAGGAGCAAGATCTCTTGCAGCTATGAAACATGTTGGAGTTAATGTAGCAGCAGATCCATTATTTACTTTTTCTTATACTGGAGTTAATGGTGGTATGGTTCTAATTACTGCTGATGAGCCAGGGCAGCATTCTTCTCAGAATGAACAAGACAATAGAAATTATGCAAGATTTGCAAAAATTCCATTATTTGAACCATCAGATAGTCAAGAAGCAAAGGATATGATGAAGGTTGCAGTAGAACTTAGCGAAGAATATGATTCTCCTGTTTTAATGAGAATGACTACAAGAGTATGTCATTCTAAAGGGATAGTTGAATGTAATGAAAGAGAAGAAGTTGGGATTAAAAAATATAAGAGAGATATAAAAAAATATGTTTCTGTACCAGCTAATGCTAGAGTTATGAGAGTAAAAGTTGAAGAAAGAATGAAAAAGTTAGAAGAGTTTTCTAATAAGACTGAATTGAATTTTTCAGAATTAAATGATACAAGCATAGGGGTAGTAGTTTCTGGAATGTGTTATAATTATGCAAAAGAAGTGTTTGGAGAAAAAGCATCATACTTAAAACTTGGTTTTACTAATCCTCTTCCAATGAATAAGATAAAAGAATTTGCTGCAAAAGTAGATAAATTATATGTAATAGAAGAAAATGATCCAATTGTAGAAGAACAGATAAAAGCAGCAGGGATAAAAGTATTAGGTAAAGATGTTTTTCCAGTTATGGGAGAAATGACTCCTGATGTTATAAGAAAATCTGTATTTGGTGAGATAAAAGATACTTTAGAATATGATGAGAAAAAAGTAGTTGGAAGACCTCCAACATTATGCGCAGGCTGTCCACATAGAGGCTTTTTCTATGAAATAGGGAAAAGAAAGAATGTAATGATTACTGGTGATATAGGGTGTTATACATTAGGATTTGCTGAACCATATAATGCACTAGAAACATGTATTTGTATGGGAG
>DAOUPR010000056.1 GCA_030626065.1 Clostridium sp.
AAACTAATTATTACTATGTATTTTTTTAATTTCACTTTATCACTTCCTTAAATAACTTATAGTCATACCCCTATAAAGTAATATTATAATAAATAACAATCTTATAATAATTTTACTATACTTTTATGCTATTTACTATTATGTTATATTATAATATAAATAAAATAAGTATCAAATTTATACATTTTGGAGGAATTGTAATGTCAAGTTTACTAGAAATTCATGATAGTATCAAAAACATATCTGACAATTATTCAGATGATAATATTAACGGCTATATATTCGGAGATGGTCCAATCCCTTGTCCTATATTAATAGTAGGTGAAGCTCCTGGTAAAACCGAAGTAGAATTAGGAAAGCCCTTTGTTGGAAAGGCTGGTAAGACTCTTGATAAATATTTAGAAATGGCTGAACTAAAAAGAGATAACGTAAGAATTACTAATACTTGCTTTTTTAGACCTATTAAGATTAAATCAAATGCAAATGGTAAAACAACTATAAGTAATAGAACTCCAAAGATTAAAGAAGTTAACTTATTTAGAGAAGTTCTTGATGCAGAAATCAAACTAGTCAATCCCAAAATAATTATAACACTAGGAAATATCCCATTAAAAAGATTTACTACATATAAAGCTATTGGAGATTGCCATGGAAATATGATTTACAATGAAAAATATAATTTAAATATATTCCCAATGTATCATCCTTCCGCTCTAACCTATAATCATAATGAATCATTTAAAACAAATTATAGAGCTGACTGGGAAAAACTAAAAAAAGAATTACATTCAACAATATTTTAATCTTTTTCCACCAAACCTAGGATAATAGTTTCTATAAAAAAAGATGCTTTAGTTTACCTAAAACATCTTTTTATTTATAAAATTAGATTTTTCTAATACTTTGCTAAAAAATCCTTTAAAATTGTTATTGTACTATTTATATCATTTAAATTACATATTTCTTTACTAGTATTACTGTATCTACAAGGTATTGCTATAAGACCAGTTTTTATTCCTCCTGCTTCTTTATGGATAACTCCACCTTCATTAGTATCAATTCCTATATTATACTGTATTTTAACTTCTTTATTTTTAGAAATTTCATCTAAAGCTTCTTTAATTTCATGATGAATTATTAAACTTCTATCATATATAGAGACTACAGGTCCGCATCCTACTTTTACTTTTCCCTCTCCACCTAAATAATCATCAGCATCTATAGTATCTAATACAATACATCCATGCGGCATTATATCAAAAGCCGCTGTTCGAGCTCCTGATGATGCAAGTTGCTTTCTACTAGAAAATACAAAATAAATTTCATTACATAAATTTTCGCTCTTAGCCAAACTTTTAATTATTTCTATAAAAACTAATACCCCAGTTCTTGAAGATAAGTTTGGAGAAAGTATTCTTTCATTTTTGTTATAAACAGTTCCATTTATTTTACCTATTGAACCTGGTCTAATATATTTTTCGAGTTCTTCTTTTGTAGAAATAACAAAATCAATAAATAAATCTTCTGATGTTGGGTTTTCTTTAACTGAACATATTCTTCCTATAATATTATTCTCAAACTCAATTATCTCACCAATATAGCTCGATACTTTGTAATTACCAATTGGGATTACTTTAGCAAAGCCATCTTTTTCTATACTAGTTATCATTAACCCTATACTATCCATATGAGTTGTTAGCATTATTTTTTTACTACCCTTACCCATTTTTAATATAAGATTATCCGTTATATCTTCTTTAATCCACCACTTAACCGAACTATCTTTAAGTATGTCCTCTATCTCACTCTTTATTATATTTTTAATATTTTGTTCTTTTGTGCTTACTCCAAACTCTTTAACTAATCTGTTTAATAGATCAATCATAATATTCCTTCCTTTTACTGTATTCTTAAGTATTTTTTTAATATTTTTATTGTATTTTCATAATCATCAAAACTACATACACTATTAGGAGAATTTAAGTATCTACACGGAATACCTATTTTTACTGTTCTACATCCTCTCCCACTTGATGCAAAAGTATTTGGATATAAATTTTTATCTCTTTGACTTATTATCTGAATTTCAATGTTGTTTTTTTCTGAAAGTGTTTTTAAACTTTCAATAATTTCATTATCATAAACATCATAGCTATCCATAACAATTAACGCTGGACCTTTTCTTAGTTCACTTACATAATTATCACTATTAACATTTGCAATATCATTACTCCATATTGGTCCTATAGAGATTACTATATCCGGTTTTATTTTATAATTGGAAGTGAAAGAACCTCTCATTCCAACTTCTCCTTGTGTATTAAAAACACCGTATAAATCACAAGCATAATTTTCTTTTAAAATGTCTAATAAAATTGAACATCCTATTCTATTTCCTACAGCCTTACCTTTTACAAGATTATCCCCAAAGCAATTATAATTTGCTGCAAATACAGCATAATCTCCAATAGAAATAATTTTTTCAGTTTCTTCTTTACTATAGGTTCCTATATCTATAAATAAATCTTCAATAGGACATATTTTACCTCTCTCATCTTTTGTCTGCAAATGTATTGGTTTAATACCTATTACTCCAGGAATTTTATTTTTTCCTATAAAAACTCTCTTTCCCGGTATAACTCGTTTATCTATATTTCCTAAGGTGAAAAACTTTAAAGTCCCCTCTTTATTAATTGAGTTTATTATAAAACCTATTTCATCAATATTAGTGGTCAAAGCAATTTTAATTCCTTCACCTTTTTTATGAGCAATAATATTACCCATTCTATCTACTACTAAATCATCACAATATTTAGATACTTCATTTTTTACTAGTTTTCTTACTTGCCCTTCATATCCTGATGGAGAAGAGGCCATATCTAATTCTTCTAAAAACATAATATTTCCTCCAAATTCTTTGAATTTAAATATTCAATTAATTTAGAAATCAACAATCCAGTATTTTCTATATCATCAACATTAATCAATTCTACAGATGTATGCATATGTTTTATTGGCAATGATATTAATAATGTAGGAATACCTTCTTTTGTTATTTGAATATCCCATGCATCCGTGCCTGTATTTCCAGGTTCTATTTCAACTTGATACAAAATGTTATTATTATTTGCAATTTGAATTATTGTTTCACTCAATTTAGGATGGATATTAGGACCAATACAAATAGCAGGTCCATTCCCTATTTTATTTTCTCTTTCTTTATCTCCAAGTAATCCATTATCAAATGTAGTATCAATAGCTATTCCGATATCAGGATTTATATTATATGAAGCCATCTTAGCACCTCTATGACCTACCTCTTCTTGGCAGGAACACACATAATAAATATCCATATCTATTTCCTTTTGTTGTAATTGCTCTGCACACTTATACATAGTTACAATACCGGCACGATCATCTATACTTTTACTTGCTACATTATTATTAAATAGCTCTACGAAATCTCCTTTTAATGTAATAAAATCTCCTATCTTGACGACTTTTTCTAATTGTTCTTTCCTTAATCCTGTATCTATAACTAAAGAATTTGCATCAAATTTTCCTTCTTTACTTTCCTCGTCAAAATAATTTATTCCTATTACCCCAGAAATTTTTTGTTTGCCATGTATTACTACTTCATTGGAAACTATAGCTTTATTGTCAATTCCAACAGATTTAAATTTTATAAATCCTCCCTGGCAAACCTCTGTAACTAACATAAATATTTCATCTAAATGGGCCATAATCATAATTTTACCTTTATTATTGCCTTTTTTATGAATTATTATATTATTCATATCATCAATTGTTACTTCTCCAAATTTTTGAAATATATTTTTTATTGTTGGATACATAAAATACTCTCTACCGCTTGGTGCATATCCCGTTGTAAGTTCTTCCAGTAGTTTTTTAGTCTCCATAATTACCTCCGTTATTTGACTTTATTTAATTTAAACTATTTTACTCCAATAGCCTCAACACCCTTAGCTAAAGCTCTTGCAATTTTATCTTGATACTCATCACTTTTTAGAAGATAGTCTTCTTCTTTATTAGACATAAATCCCATTTCAACTAGTACAACTGGTACTGTAGACCAGTTAAATCCAGAAATATCATCTCTTTCAATTAATCCTCTATTTTTTATCCCTACTTGACTGCACATAGCATCTAAAAGAAACTTACCATAAGCTTTACTTTCATCATAAAAACTTGAACAATACTGATTATTTGACGGTATTAACATTGATGCACCTTTTACTGATTGATTATTTGAACCATCTGCATGAATTCTAATAACTAAAGCCGCTCCTGCATCATTTCCTATCTTAGCTCTTACAGAATTAGCCATTACTGTACTATTATCTGTTTTAGTCATAACTACAGTAAATCCCTTTTGCTCAAGATATACTTTTAATTTTTGTGCTACTTGCATATTAACTAAATATTCTGGTGTCTTTGTAAAAGCACCATAAGCTCCACCAGTTTGTTTATATTTTGTGGTATTTGCACCTGGTCCTATTGGTTCTTTTGATAAATCCGGTTTAGTTGCATGTCCTGGATCCAACACTATAACATTATTTCCTAATTTATAATTTATACTTGATACCACCATTTCATTAAGTTGTGTATTTACAGCTACTTCTTGTGTTTGTGCTTTTTTTTGTTCTTCTGCTTTCTTTTGTTCTTCTAATTTCTTTTGCTCTTCTAATTTCTTTTGCTCTTCTAGTTTCTTTTGCTCTTCTAGTTTCTTTTGCTCTTCTAATTTCTTTTGTTCTTCCTCTAATTTCTTTTGCTCTTCTAATTTTTTTTGTTCTTCTTCTAATTTCTTTTGTTCTGCTTGCTGCTGAGATTCTTTTTCTTCTTCTATATTTTTTTCTTCTTCTTTTAAACTATTATCCTCTTGATTTTCTGCGTTCTCACTTACACTAACTACATTTTTTGTTTCATTTGTTACATTCTTACTTGCACAAGAAGTAAGCATCACAGCTCCTAAAAGAATTACTAACCCTATTTTTACTTTATGCATATTATCCTCCCTAAATTAGAATATCTACAAACTAAATTATTATAGTGAATTATTGTTTCATTTACCTTTCAATATAAATTCTACCATCAAAATAAAAAAAATGCACCTATAAGCGCATTTAAATGGTTTTATTTCCTCTTTCAATAGCACAAAGACCTGTTCTAACTATTTCCTTGATACCATATGGTCTCATTAAATTTATAAAAGCTTCTATCTTACCTTTATCACCAGTTATTTCTATAGTCATTGTTTCACTATTCATATCAACTACATTTGCTCTAAAAACATCAACATTTTGTAGTATATAGGTTCTATTATTTAATGTTGAATGTACTTTAATTAATAATATCTCTCTAAAAACACATTCTTTTTCTTCTACTTTTTTTACTTTTATCACAAAAATTAATTTATTGAGTTGTTTAGTAATTTGCTCTAAAGATTTTTCATCACACAAAACACATATAGTCATTCTTGAAAATTTACTATCTTCAGTAACTCCAACGGTTAAACTTTCAATATTATATCCTCTCCTACTAAACAATCCTGATATTTTACTTAAAACACCTGAATAGTTTTCAACTAATACACTAATAACATATCTCTTCATATAAAATTCCCCCTAAAGTGTACTTACTTTCCTGTCTACTTTATACTCAACAAATATTGAACCTTTTGAATTTATTATTTTTTCAAGGGATTCATCTACTTCTTCATTGGATGTAACTTTTATTGCTTCTATTCCATATGCTTCTACCAACTTGATAAAATCTGGCATCCTATTTACGTTTACTCCATAATTATTATTAAATACTTTGTTCTGTATCTCTCTAACCATTCCTAGTCCTGAATTATTAAATAAAATCATTTTTATATCAATATTATATTCCAAAATTGTACCTAATTCTGCTAGACTCATCTGAAAACTACCATCACCAAATATAGATACTACCATTTTATTAGAATCCGCTAACTTAGCTCCAATTCCTGCGGGTATACTATATCCCATAGTTCCTAAACCACCAGACGTGAAAAACTTCATATCTTCTTTTATACTAATATTTCTAGCAGCCCAAATTTGATTTTGTCCTACATCAGCTGTAATAATCGAATCTTGTGGAAGATAGTAAGATAATTTTTTCAAAACTTCTTTAGGATTCACTCCTGTTTCTTCATTTTCATTTTCATTTTCTTTTTCATTAAGTTCTCTATGCTTATTTAAATTGTCTTTGTCTTCCCTTATTAAACTTAACCACTCTTCAATATCTACCTTTTCTATTTCCTTATTCATATCTCTTATAACTTCTTTAGCATCTCCAACTATAGGAACACTAAACTCTAAATTTTTACCTATCTCTGCTGGATCTATATCTATATGGATTATATCTTTACTCTTGTTCATCTCTTCCGTTGATGTTACTGCTCTATCTCCAGCTCTTGCCCCTATAATAATTACTAAATCTGATTCTCTCATAACTTTATTAGCTATTTTAGTACCATGACTCCCAATTAAACCTACATAATTTTCATTAGTATCCGCTATACAGCCTTTTCCCATTAATGTATGAACAACAGGAATACCTGTTGTTTGTACAAATTCTCTAAATTCAATCTCTGCATTTGAAAGAAAGATTCCACCACCTGCACAAATTATTGGTTTTTTACTTTTTTTAATTCTTTCAATCGCTCTACCTATTTGTCTACTATTACCACTTATAGTAGGTTTATATCCTCTTATATTTATTTTATCAGGATATGAAAAATCAATATCCATCTTTTGAATATCAAGAGGTATATCTATTAATACTGGTCCTGGCCTTCCTGTTTTAGCTATATAAAACGCTTCCTTAAACACACATGGAATTTGATCTTTTTTTTTCACTAAATAATTGTGCTTAGTAAAAGATTCCGTAGCACCAAAAATATCCGCTTCTTGAAACGAGTCTTTACCTATATTAGATGTTTTAACTTGGCCTGTTATTATTATCATTGGAATAGAATCCATATAAGCTGTTGCTATTGCAGTAATTAAATTTGTAGCTCCAGGTCCAGAAGTAGCTATACATACTCCTACCTCACCAGTAGCTCTTGAATATCCACTTGCACAATGCCCCGCTGCTTGTTCATTCTTAGTTAAAATATGCTCTATATTTGATTTTCTTAAATCTTCATATATATCTAATACTGCCGCACCTGGATAACCAAAAATAGTTTTAATCTCTTCTTCTTGTAAGCATTTAACTATAGCCTGTGAAACCTTCATTTTTTAGCCCCCTTTAAAATGAATAAAATAATAACCTCACTATATAGTGAAGTTATTTATAAATAATGTAATTTTTTGTATTGTTCAAAGAATACCATAGGTAATGTTTTCATTCAATGTAAAATAATATCTACTTTAAAGCCAATATTATTATAATTTAATAAAAACACCTATTTACTTAAATAAATAAAACTTTTTTGCTTTAATCACAAACCTTACAAAATATTTTATGATCCTGCCACTTGCCATGAATATATAAATATTTTTTACTTATACCTACTTCCTCAAATCCGCAAGCTTTTAAAACTCTTTGGGATTTAATATTATCTACTAAAGTAGTAGCTTCTATTCTATGAAGTTCAAGATCATTAAATGCATAATCCAATGTCAAATTTACAGCTTCTTTCATATATCCATTCCCTTGTTCATTTTCAGCAATTGAGTAACCAATAAATGCATTTTTAAATGAACCTAGTACTATATTAGATATTCTAATTTTTCCAATAAGCTGTTTGTTCTTATAAATACCAAAAGCAATACTCATATTATTTATAAACTGTTTATAGCCTTCCGCTAGTGTCCTTTTTTGATACTCATATGTATAAAAATCTTCTTCTCTTACCGGTTCATAAGGTTCCAGATAATTTCTATTTGAGATATAATATCTAAGCATATCCTCTGTATCTTCAGGAGTTAGTACTTTTAATTCAACTTTTTCACCTTTCAATCTAAAGACATTTATACAATCTCCAACCATATAGTTATCATAATCTAATCCTAAAATTATTTCATCTTCTTTTCCTTTATCTGTACTAATAGAATTTCCCGCTATACCTTCTAAAGTAAAACCAAGTTCTGCAAAAATATCAAGACTAGTATATATTTTGGTTATAAGAGTTATCTTTTCAATATTTTTATTTTTGTAGAGCGATTCAATAAAAATCTGAAGAGCTCTTTTAAATTCTTGCGCATATTTTTTATCATCTTTATAAAACTTAACTCTAAGGAGAGAAAATTTATTTTCCTTATTTAGCTCTAAAATAAAAAATTGTCCAATAGTTATACCCATATTGTCCTTGATTATATATTCATTTTCTCTTATTTTATCAATTTTAATTTTTAACTCTTTTTCAGTCACCATTGTTTTCTCTCCTTGATTCTTAGCTTATAATTTTACTAAGGTATTTCTACCAAATCTTTTATTACTTCACCTGCAATTATTAATCCTGCTACAGAAGGAACAAAAGATATAGATGCTGGAGTAGCTTTCTTTCGTATACTATAATCACTAAGTTCTTCTTCTTTAAAATTAGGTTTTAATGGTTGTTCATCTGAAAAAACAACCTTCAATTTTTTTATTCCTCTTTTTTTTAGTTCTCGTCTCATTACTTTAGCTAAAGGACATGTTTTTGTTTTATATATATCATCAACTTTAAATTTAGTAGGGTCTAATTTATTACCTGTACCCATACTACTTATCAATTCTATATTATTGTTTTCACACCATACAACAAGTTCTATTTTTGTTGTAATGGTATCTATGGCATCTATAACATAATCTACCTTACCCTTTATTATCTCATGAAAATTACTTTTTTCAATGAAAACCTTATGTATTTCTACATTACATTTTGGATTAATATCAAGAATTCTTTGTTTCATAATTTCTACTTTAGATTTACCTACTGTTTTACTTGTTGCAATAATCTGTCTGTTTATATTAGTAATATCTACAACATCCTTATCAACTAATACAATATTCCCTATACCTGCTCTTGCTATTGCTTCACAAACAAAACTTCCAACTCCACCAATTCCTAAAATAACAACCTTTTTTTCACTAAGTAAATTAACTTTTTCGTCTCCAATAAGTGCCCCTGTTCTTTGCAGCCAAAATTCCATTGTATTCTCCTTAATATTATAATTTCATATGTGATTGTAACACACTATAATGTAATATATCTAATTTTATATGTTATATAGTACTTACTTATATTATATCAAACTTTACTCAGTTCTATTATAATATTTATTATTAAGTTTAAGATTTCAGAAATCATAAGATATAAATAATTTTAAAAATAAAAATAGGAAAGTATATATCATACCCTCCTATTCAGTAAAAAGATTAGCCGCACAGTTTTATTTTTTTTCAAAGCTAATAAAAAGAACAAGTATAGAATAAATTCACTTCCTCTTAAGCTTAACCGGTCACTTCAACAAACTTATCTTTATCTAACTTACATATTTTTTTATGAAATTTATATTTTCGATTCAAATGTCATAAAAAAAACATATAAATACTTGTTCTTATTAAAAAGCTTCTTCTGGATACTTTTTATCCTTAATATTAGTATATAATTAATATATATTATTGTTATTAAAATTTATAACTAAATACTTATTTAATTTATTTAATACATTTAATTCCAAAAAACCTTACATCTTATATAATAGTATATAAGATGTAAGGTTTTACTTATTTTTCGTCTAAATCTGCTAGTACTTTATCAAATAAACCAGCTTTACATTTATCATCAACCAAGTTTTTACAATTTTCACAACTAGTTTGAACCGTTGTATTTGATCTAGATATAAATCCTTGAGTTTTCATTTCATAACCAGGACATTCGTTAGCAACTGCTAATAATTGTTGATAAGTAGCCATAATATACCTCCTATTTTTTAATTCATACTTATTGTGTCCTTAATCTTATTGAATAATTCCTTACTACATTCTCCATCAACAAAATTTTTGCAATTATTACAAGAAGGAGACATTTCAGCCATACTAAAAAGATTAAGTATTGATTCTGGAGTATATCCTGAACAAATTTCAGCTACTATTTTTTTTATATCTTTATTAACCATAGTACACCTCCAAAAATTATACTATTAGTTTCTCTTAGATATATAAAAATATACTAGTTTTTCCTTATTATTAATAATTACATAGATAAATCATCATCATAGTAATCAAATTCTAAAACAGATTCAGTTTCTCTACAGTATTTAGTAATCAAACATTCTCCTAAATTTCTAGGACAATTTCTACACATACAATCACTTGCATCTCCAATACATTGTTTGTTTTTAAATAAGTCACACCTTTTACAATTTTCTTGTACTGTCATTAATTTTCCCCCAACCTCTTTTATTTATGTTTTATTCATCTATAGAAAATTCTTGACCATAAGCTACCTTAGAAACTTCTTTTTCTAATTCCACTAATTTAACTCCTTTTAAATCAATATTCTCTATTATAGATTGACCTAATTCTTCTTTTGCACATCTAAAAAGATAATTAATTGCTTGTGGTCTATATCCCAGCACTCTAGCACCTATTGTATCTATTGCAATAGGATCCATACTTACTAAAACATAATTAGTATTTTTAGCTATACCTTTTGATGGCCCAGTTCCAATCATTACAGGACTTAAACTAAGTATTGATAAATCAATAGGAATTTCTCTAGCCATAGAAACTATAAAATCATGAAGATCATCATGTATGCCTAGATTTTTCTTTGGATATCCATGAACTTCTGCTGGCGGCCAAGTAAGTGCAATATTCTTGATACATGCTGACATAGTTGCTTCCTCATGTGTTTTTAATTGTGTAAAAGAAACAATTATAGTTGCTTCATTAATAATCTCATTAATTTTTGTGCTCTTTATCAAATTACCTTGAAGATTTATATCTACAAATGGTCCAAAATTCAAGTCAATAAATTCAACTTTTTCTTCATTAATTATCTTCTCAAAACCTGTTTCTTTAAGTACTGTCAAAGTATTAACTCCCGCAGAACCAGCAGCTACAATTATTCTTTTAGGCTTTTTTTCTTTAAATAATCTAATTACTTCTCTTAAAGATTCCTGGCCTACAACAGACCCTTGATTTGGAGGATTTTTATTTACCATATTTGCTGTTATAACAACAACATCATTACTATTTACAAAGCTATCCATCGGAAGATAACTTATAGCATCTTTAATTGCTAATTTCTCATCCTCATTTTTACCACAACCAACTATAGTACTTATTACTTTTCTTTCTCTAATCATAAAAAATCACCTCTATCATATTATTGACATATGATAGAGATGAAATTCAATTTATTTTAACCTACTTATAACTTTCTTCATCACTTTTTTTCCTATATCATCTTCTTGCATTTCACCAATAGCTGAATCAATATCACACCAACCAACCCAAAAGACTTCCTCTGATTTTTCTATATGTCCATCTAAATAGTCAGCCATAAAAGTAATCATTAATAAGTCTTTTTTTTCGATCATATCACTTCCCAAGTATACAAGATTATGAATATCTAAGTTTGTCTCTTCTTTAACTTCTCTTACGACTGCATCCTCAATATTTTCTCCTACCGATACATATCCAGAAGGAAGAACCTTTGAATTCTCATATATATACGGCTGCTTCATAAGAAGTACTTTACCTTCCTTTATTATTGCAACTACAATACAAGGCTTAGGTAAATCAAAAAACATTTCTTTATCTATAGGACAATATGGTATCATACCTTCATCCCAACTATTTATTAATTCTAATTCATTTCCACATATAGGACAATACTTATATTTCATATATAACTCCCTAATTTTTATAAGATAACTTTTATCTCTTTATTCAATTGTATCGAATTTTCATGAACATTACAATCATAACAAAAAATATCTACATCATTTAATTGTGCAAGCCTAAGTGCATCTGCAAACTTTTCATCCATATTATCATTAGGAGAAAAAGTTTTAGCACCATCTAATTGGATTAAAAATAATACTCCTGCTCCCATTCCTTCTTTTTTTACATCAATAAGTTCTAATAAATGTCTTGCGCCTCTTTCTGTTGGTGCATCTGGAAACATACATTTACCTTCATCCTCTAATGTTACACCTTTTATTTCAAGAAAATAATGTTCTTCTTTTTCTGTAGATAACTTAAAATCAAATCTACTCTTACCAAAAGTTTTTTCTCTCTTAATTATATTATATTTTAATAACTTGGAAATTTCTTTATTTTTTAAAGCTTCATCGACTACTTTATTAGGTACTTGTGAATCAATATTAATTAATTTATTTTCTTTATATCCAGCTATCAAGCTATATTTTGTTTTTCTATCAGGATTTAATGCCCTTTCTATTATAACATTACACCCAGGTATTAATATTTCTCTACATCTACCGGTGTTAGGTACATGTACATATATTTCCTCTCCTCTTAAATTTACATAAGCTCCAAATCTATGAGGCCTGTTAATAAACTTTGCTATTTCTGTTTTTCCTTTATAAATCATAATATCTACCTCTTTTCCACAATTACTCGTTATTTTTTATCAACAGTTGTTGATAAAAATCATTTGAATATGTGGATAATATTTTTAAAAATCTTCAAACTTAATATTGTGGATTATATAATATTATTATTTATTATTTTTTAATATATTATAATATATTAAGTTATTATATATTTTATAATAACTTAAGTTTAAAATTCTTTAAGGGTTCATTTAAATTTAAAACAATAATATTTTAAAATAGATATAAATAATTTTTATTAAATAGGAAAAATCACTTTTCTATATAATAAAAAAAGAGTTCACATTAGTGAACTCTTTTTTTATGGTGACCCCTAGGGGAATCGAACCCCTGTTACCGCCGTGAAAGGGCGATGTCTTAACCGCTTGACCAAGGGGCCACAGTTAATCTGGCAATGACCTACTCTCCCACACCGTCTCCAGTGCAGTACCATCGGCGTGATGAAGCTTAACCATCGT
>DAOUPR010000274.1 GCA_030626065.1 Clostridium sp.
AATAAATTTCAAAGAAAATAATGAACGCTTCTACATTTTTTATTTGAAATTTATTAGACCTTAAAGTTGGTTATCTTGATTAATAATTTTTTCATTTAAAAGGTGATTGTATGTATTACATTGACTATTTATTAAAAATTTCCATAGTACTTTTTATAGTTGCAGTATTTGGATATTTATTATCGTTGTTAAAGGAAAAATATGATATGGTTAATAATAGAATAACTTTTAATAGCAAAAAAATAACACAAAAATTATTAGATGAATTAGATTTAAAAATTTTCAAGCTTGGAAATATCAATCTTTCAATTGGTGACCAAATCAAAATCTACTTAAACAACAATAACTCTGTAAAAGGAACAATACTTGGTGCTAAAAGAAAAGATAACACACTATGTATCCTAACATTAGAAGATAAAATAATGGAATTGAAGGTAAGTAAGATAAAAAGGTTAAGGATAATAAGTAGATATGGTAGGATGTTTTAGACTACGTAAAGTAGCTTCAGGTTGTGATAAAAGTCCAATTTCTACGTTACTGCTAAAATTTCCGGTACTCACTTGCAGATGAGGCAAGCTCCGTTCCTCAATTTCAGCGCGCCTTGAACTTGAACTTTTCTCACAACCTGTCATCTTGTTGACTTTGTCAACAATCTGAGACTACGTAAAGTAGTCTTTATCATTTTTTGACATTATTCAACATATTGGGACTAAATTACTATATAAATTTTATAAATACCTAGAGGAAAAATAATATATATGAAGAATAGAATAATAAAGATAACCGACTTTTAGGTTAGGTGATAGAATGAATAGAAAACAAAAAATATACCGTATTTTATTTTTTTTAATAGTATTATTATATTTTGTGTACAAGCTAGTCAAACCACCTGCCACAGAGATAGTTGAGTTTGGTGAACTTAGTACTGAAAAAGAATATCTATGTTTAATTGTTAGAGATGAAAAAATAGTTAAGTCTCCTAACGAAGGAATTATTAGGTACTATGCTGAAGAAGGAGAAAAGGTTGAAAATAGTTATAAGGTATGTGAGATATATACATCAGAGGTTAGTAATGAAGATAGGCAAAAATTAAAGGATTTAAACAATAGAATTTATGATATTCAATCAAGCAAAGGAAATATGTTCAAAGTCGATATTGATAAATTAGATAAAGAAATCAGTATTGTTGTTGATGAACTAAGAAATGCAAGAATCAAAGAAGATTTTGAGAAGATTAGACAACTTAAGAATAGCTTAGAAAGTAAGATTGATAAAAAAAGAAGGGTAGATGGTGATAAAAGCTTTTCAGGTGCAAACCTAGATAAGCTTAAGAATGAAAAAAGCTTAATAGAGAATAAAATTAAGAATTCAATTTTAGAAATAAATAGTCCTGAATCTGGTATCGTCAGTTACTATATTGACGGATTTGAGAAAATTTTAACTCCAAGTAATCTAGCAAATATAAAATATGAATTTGTAAAAACAATGGAGCCTAATTCAAACAAACTAAAACTTGATAAAGTAATTTATAATCAACCTTTGTTTAAAATAACTGACAATACTGCCTGGTACATTACAATCATTACAGATTTAGAAGACGCTAACACATTTAAAATAGGCAATAAAATATCTATAGATATATCGGAAACAAGGATTAAAGGAAAGATCATTGATAAGATTAATGATGAATCTAAGAGCTTTGTCATAGTGAAAACTAATCAATTTGTAAATGATTTTAATAAGATTAGGAAAGTTAATCTTAATGTTATTAAGGGACAATATGAAGGTCTAAAAATACATACAGATGCAATTATAGAAAAAGACGGACAATTAGGAATATATTTACTAAGTGTCAACAGAAAAGCAATTTTTAAACCTATAAAGGTATTAGGTTATAATGATGATTATGCAATAGTTCAGAATAATACCTTTTATGTAGAAGATAACTCCTTAAAACGTGTCAGTACGGTTAAGTTATATGATGAAATTTTAAGACATGGGAAAAAATATAAAGAAGGAGATACTATTTATTAAAGGAATTATCCAACTAAAAGTATTTTAAAAGGAGGAAAAAATGAATACAATTGAGAGTAATATTAAACTTATTAAAAAGAACATAAAGAATGCTTGTGAAAAAGCAAATAGAAGTCCAGAAGAAGTAAAAATAATTACTGTAACTAAAACTATTGATGTTGAACGTATAAACACTGCTTTAGAAACAGGCGTTAATAATATTGGAGAAAATAAAGTTCAGGAAATAATGGAAAAATATGATAAAATAATATATGCGCCACATTGGCATTTGATAGGACATCTTCAAACTAACAAAGTAAAGTATATTATAGATAAAGTAGATTTGATACATTCTATGGATAGTTTGAAGCTTGCGATAGAAATAGATAAAAGAGCAAGAAAAATTAATAGAAATATGGATGTTTTGATTCAAATAAATATTGCTAAAGAAGATACAAAATTTGGAATATTCCATAATGATTTAGATGATTTTATCAAGGAGATTGCTAAACTTGATAATATAAGAGTTCAGGGGCTAATGGCAATAGTACCATATGTCTTTGACCCTGAAGAAGTTAGACCATATTTTAGAAAAATGAAAGAAATTTTTGAAAGCTTAAAAAATTCTCCTTATGAGAATGTTAATATGAAATATCTTTCTATGGGTATGACAAATGATTACATGGTTGCTATTGAAGAAGGTTCAAATATGGTTAGAATAGGTACAGGCATATTTGGTGAAAGAGATTATAGCAAATAAAAACTATAGTTATTGAACACTTTTGTTTGAGAAGATTTCGTTTTGATAAATCAAGATATTTCACTACATACTCTGAAGCTGAATTGGCTCATACAAAACAATATAAAATAATATTTAGCATATAAATGAAGTGTAAGGAGGTAAATTATGTCAGGGAAATTTTTAGATAAAGTTAAGTTCTTTATGGGTTTAGATGAGTATGAAGAAGAAGAATTACATGAAGATAATATAGAAAAACCTTTACATAATTCTATTAGTGCAGGTCAAACAGTAAAAAATAAAATAGTAAATATCCATACTAATAAACAAATGAATGTAGTAATATATGAACCTGTTGAATTTGAAGAAACACGACATATTGTTGATAATTTAAAAAATAGAAAACCAGTTATAATTAATCTAGAAGAATTAGATCACGAATTAGCAAAAAAAATATTTGATTTTGTTAATGGTGCAATTTATGCGTTAGATGGCCAAATTCAAAAAGTATCAAAGGGTATATTCATATTAGCACCAAATAATATTGATATCTCAGGTAATTTTGATGAAGAATTTAATAGTAAAGGAATTTTTCCATGGCAAGACTAATTAATTAAATTTGGAAGGTGATAATATGTGGATTATAAAAGAAACGATTTTGAGATTTATTGGAGTTGTTAACTTTCTTATTATTGTAAGAGCTTTATTTTCTTGGTTTAGCAGAGGTTATTCTAACCCAATATATAACATACTACATCAGCTTACTGAACCGATTTTAGCGCCCTTTAGGTTGCTACAAGAGAAAATAGGTATTAGAGGTATGGTTGATTTTTCACCTATTTTAGCTATCTTGACATTAGATATATTAAGAAGAGTAGTATGGACTTTATTATAGGAAGTGTGGTATTTTGGACAAAAAAAGCATTGTACAAAGGTATTCTCTCGATGATAAATACTCAATAGAATTGCTAAAGGTACTAGACAAGATAGAGACTTCGGTTAAAAAGAATATATTTAAGAATACAAATTTTCTTGACC
>DAOUPR010000121.1 GCA_030626065.1 Clostridium sp.
ATAAGAATGATAAAATAATCACAAACAGGATATAAGGTCATGTAAATGTTTAATTGTGAAAATAATAACTAATGATAACCTTTTACATAGTGTTATCATTGTTTTACACAGTTTTTAAAGATATTTAAAACTTGATGCATTTTATTATATTATTTATTAAGTAATTTATACATGATATTAGCACCAATTTTTATTATTTCATCTGGAAAATCATATTCTTTTGTATGTAATTGAGGATGGGTTTCTCCGGCACCAATTCCAAACATAGCACCTTTAGTTTTTTTAAGATAATAGCCAAAGTCTTCAGACCATCTGAATGGATTTGAAAGTATTTTAGTTTTATAAGATAATGAGGTCGATGCATTGAAAATATTATTATTATATTCGGTACAATTTCTAGTTTCAGGGAATTCATCAGAATAATTTATTGTGAAACTTAAATTGTTTTTTAAAGAATTATGTTCTATAAATGATTCGATTTGTTGCTGTGCGATTAGAAGTTCTTCTTCATTTTCTCCTCTTAGAGTAACCCATAGTTCACCATCAGAAGCGGAGGTTCCAAAGGCTTTTTCCCCTGCAGAAATATATACAATTGTAGATAGTACCATACCTTTAAAATTATTAATGGTATTTATAGAATTCAAAAACTTTATAATCTCAGAAATTGATATACTTGGGTTAATACCGTATTCAGGATATGCAGCATGAGAAGGTTGTCCATATAATTTTATTTTCATTCCTTTAGAAGCGCAAGCAAAAACTTCAGGGCATATTAAAACTTCACCTTTTTCATAACCAGGTATATTGTGGAATGAATAAATACTAGATATATTATTGTTCTTTATGAAGTTAGTTGCACAAATCTCCTTTGCTCCAACTCCAATTTCTTCAGCATGTTGGAACAGAAGAATAATATTTTTGTTTTTTATAGGTTGTTTTTCTAATATTAAAGCTAAAGTAGCTAAAGTAGCACAATGACCATCATGTCCACATTTATGAGAAATTCCTTTGCTTTTAGATTTGTAAGATAAATCACTATCTTCATCTATTGGTATAGCATCCATATCAGCTCTGAATGCTATTGTAGGCAAATCTTTTCCATTAATCAAAGTAGCATAAAAATAAGGTAAAGTATTATCTTCATAAATTTCAAAAGAAGTATGTTCTTTAAAAAAATCTATGAGTATTTCTTTAGTTTTGAATTCATTTTTAGATAATTCTGCATTGGCATGGAGACAGTGCCTTAAATTTAATATGATATTATATATTTCATTTTCCAATTATAAGCATCCTTTCTTTTATAACATTTAAGTAATTTACTTTAAATGATTTCCTAAAACGAATTGTGTGTACTTTATAAGTTTACCACAGTAGTAAGACAAAGTGTAATGAATTTTATTTAAGAATGTGAGTATATTAGTAGAAATCAAAGGAGTTATAATAATCTTTTTTAATAAAATTTATTATGTTTTTTTCTGTATTTGCCAGGAGACATTTCATAGTATTTTTTAAAAACTGAAGAAAAATGTTTTACACTTAAATATCCTACTTGACTTGTTATCGCTTCTAGAGTTATGTTTTCTGATTTTAAAAGAGTTTCAGCATGTTTTAGACGTACTTGTGTTAGAAATTTAATATATGATTCACCTTCTGATTGATGAAATAAATTACTTAAATATGATGGAGTAACAGAAAGTGTTTCTGCTATTAATGATAAGCTTATAGTTTCCATATAATGATTATAAATAAATTGTTTTGTTTCTTCAATGAGGTGATTTGTAGTGCATTGAAGATTATTATTACTAGTATTTGTTATAAAACAATTAGTTATTTTTATAATTAAATTTGAAAAATAACATTTATCATTAAGACTATTTTTTGAATCAATTAGTAAGTTGTAAGCTTCTTGGGCTGAATCATCTTTTGAATTTATGTGTTTTTGAAGATAGTTGATAAATATGCAAAAGAAGTTAATACTTTTTTCCAATGGAATGTTTTTGACTAGAAAATTAGATAATTCTTTTGATATTTCTTGTAGTTGAAATAAATCTTTATTGCATATTGTATACATAATAGAATTTATATACGAATTAAGGGATTCTATTTTTTTATTAAATAAGTCTTTTGTGGATGCAATAATTAGTGGATTTGAACTTTTGTTAAATAGTGATTGCGTTAATGCAGTTTTTGCTAATTCATAAGATCTGTTTAATTTTAACAGATCATTTTCTTTTGAACCAACTGCGCAAAATACGCTTACTTTTGTTTTGCCGAAAAAAGTTGAATTAATATCATTGTAAATCTCTTGCGAAACTTTGGTTAAGTTTGAAGTTTCATCTATAGGTACACATAAGATAACATTATCATCTAAATCATTAAAGGTTTTAATTGATGTATTTTTTGTTTTAGTTTTTATTGTATTAAAAAGTAATAGTTTTAATGATGCTAGTCTTGAAAAAGATATATCATTATTTATTAATAGGTCTTCAGATATCCTAAAGATTATTATTACTGTATTATTATTAAAAAGAGATGTATCTAAATCCGTTAATATTGGGTAAAAAGTATCTATTTCAATATGGTTTTGTGTAATAATTGCTTTAAGTAATTTCGTTGTAATTTCTTCTATGTATTTATCAGAGGTTTGAATTAAATCTGTATATTTATGTAATTGATTCTCTTCTTTTTCGCATAGTTTAGCTAGAGATGTAAGCATATCTTTTAGCTCTTCGTTAATAATTGGCTTCAATAAATAATTATTAACATCATATTTAAGAGCCTTTTTTGCATATTCGAATTCACCGTATCCAGATAAAATTACGCGATGGATGTGAGGGTAGATTTCTTTTATTTGTTTGCATAACTGCAAACCATCTAGTTCAGGCATTTTAATGTCAGTTATAACTAAGTCAATTTGTATAGTTTTTAATAATTCTAGCGCTTCTAGACCATCTGATGCAGTTCCAACAACAGTCCATTCAGAAGAGATAATAGGTATTATTTCTTTTAAAAAGTTTCTTATTAATATTTCATCATCAACAATTATTAATTTATACATATTTTAAGCCTCCTGAATATTTTGTTTGGGTAATATTATTTTAACAGTTGTTCCTTGATTTTCTTTGCTGTATATTGTTAATCCGTAATTATGACCATATTTTATTTTGATTCTCTTATTGATATTTATTAAAGCGATACCATTTCTTTTTTTTGTTATATCAAAATCTAAAGGTATTTCTTCATTTGATTCTAAATTGTTTCTAACTTCTAAAAGTTTTTTATGTGACATACCTTTCCCATTGTCTTTTATGATGAAAATGATTTCTTCTTCTGTAAGTTCACTATAAATTAGTATTGTAGTTGGGCTTTTCTTAGATTCACAGCCATGAATTACAGAATTTTCAACAATAGGTTGAAGTATTAAAGCTGGAACTAAATATGTTTTTAAAGAAGGATCAATTTCTATATTATAATACAATCTATCGAAATATCTATTTTGCTGAATAGTTAAATATGCGTCTAATAATTCGATTTCGTTAGATACTTTAATATCTTTATCTAAATGTATGAGAGTACGTAAAATTATGCTAAGTTTATTGATATTATATACAGCTTGTTCATACTTATTTGACTGTATTAACATACTGATCATATTTAAAGCATTATTAATAAAGTGAGGTTGGATTTGATTGAATAAAGAATTAATTTGAGCTTCTTTTTGAAGATATTTTGCTTCATAAACTTGGTTTAGTAGAGTAGTATTTTTTTCAAACATTATCTTGAGTTCAGATACCATAGTGTTTAAGGTATCTGCAAGGTAACCTAATTCATCCTTTGAATTAACATCAAATACAACATTAAAATTTCCTTCTTGTACTTTATGAATGTTCTCAATTATTCTGTTAAGAGGGTTGAGAAAAATTTTAAGATATAAAACTATAAGGAATAATGACAGTATAAAGCAGATAAGTGAAAAATAGAAAGCACTATCTTTTACTTCATTTATTTTTTCATTAATTGTAGCTAAAGATGTAACGCCTATAATTTCCCAATTAGCATTTTCTATAGATTGTGAGTTTATTAAGTACTTGTTATTATTTAAATCAATGGTTGTACTTTGAGAGCTTTTATTTTGTATTGTGTTGTATATCATATTTAAATCATCATTGGTGATAGAAGGTAAATTTGAAAAAATAATTTGATGGTCAGAGTCCATTATGAATATACCACCACCTTGTCCAAAATCAACCTTGTTACATATATCACTAATCCCAGAATAATTGGCATCAACTTTAATAACGCCTAGTGTTTTATTTAAATTTCTAGTGCTTTTAAGAATATTAACTATAGAGAAAACAATATTAGTAGGGTTTGTTATTATTTGTTCTTTGTGTGCGGATACAAGGATAGGTTCTTTTAACTCAAGAGCTTTTTGATACCAATCATATTCATTGTAATTTTGGTTTGGATTAATTGTTGATGGAATACGTTCTCCTTTATATATCTCATCAGTTAATATAAATACTCTTAAAATATCGCTTCTTGGTATTATTAACATTTGCTCTAAAAAGTCTTCTATAGTCCTAGTACGATAAAGTGATTTTAAATTTGAAGCATCTATACTTTTATCTAATGCGTCCATTACGTTTTGATTATAATAAGGTGATAGAGATAATCTATATAAATCATCTAAATAAGTTTGAATGTTGAGTGAAGTTAATTCAACAATTTGTTGAGCTTTTTCTGAAGATTGTTCTCTTAGACTTAAGCTATACTTATTATAAGAGGAAATAGAAACAAATATTATAGATATTAAGGCAAGTAATGCAGTACAAATAAATAATTTTAATGAGAACCGCCAATTATTTTTATTCATTTAGAGTTTTCCTCCTAATTGATTTAAGTTTATCTTTAAAAATATTATAACATTCCTATGATTTATTTGGTATTTATATAAAAAAATAGTACCATTATCTAAATTATAAGGTATATAATTACAAAGAAATAGATTCTATAATTGAATTAACAAGAAAATTAATTAAATCTGTTTTGAAAGGGGTATTGTGTATTATGAAAAAGTTTATTGCTATGTTAGTTTCTGTTGTGATGCTAGTAACATTAATAGGAGGTTGTTCTTCGAATAA
The DNA here is from genome assembly GCA_030626065.1 of Clostridium sp. Classification (GTDB taxonomy): domain Bacteria; phylum Bacillota; class Clostridia; order Clostridiales; family Clostridiaceae; genus Clostridium_AF. The sequence continues at coordinate 5,145 of DAOUPR010000121.1, forward strand.
TTCTGAAAACGTTGCAAATGCAAATGTAGGGGAAGAAAGTGAAGAAGTTGATGCATCGAATGAAGTTGTTAATATTAAATTCTTTACTGGTAAAGTAGAAACTGTTGATTTATTGAATGAATTAATTGATGAATTTAATTCTACTCATCCTAATATTATAGTTGAACAAGAATTCCAAAAGGATGCAAGTAATGTTATTAAAGTAAAATTTGCATCTGGAGATGTTCCTGATATTACTACTGTGGTATCACAAGATTATATTGATCAAGGTAAATACTTAGATTTATCTAATGAAGAATGGTGGAAGCGCATACAGCCAGCTATTAAGAATATGTGTACAGATGTTAAAAGTGGGAATCAATATAAAGTTGCTAGTAATATGACAATGGCAGGATTATTCTATAATAAAAAGATATTTGAAGATTTGGGATTAGAAGAACCTAAAACGTGGGAAGATTTTGAGACAAATCTTATGGCAGTAAAAGAAAGTAATAGTGATGTAACTCCATTTTTTATGGGAGGAAAAGATTCATGGATGTTAGGACATTTAATTGAATTTGTTGCACATGGTGTTATTAAGCAAGAATATGGAGTAACTGGAGCAAAAGAAGCATTTTTAGCAAATGATGATGACAAACTTAGGTTTGGATCAGAAAATGGACCAATGGATAGTTTTGCTTCTTGCATATTAAGCTTAAAAGAAAAAGAATTATTAAATCAAGACTTTTTAACTGCAACTTATGATAATCAGATTGAAAGTTTTGCTAATGGTAAGGCAGCTGTAATAAGTCAAGGAATGTGGGCTTTAGGTGGTGTTATAGAAAAAAATCCAGATATGTCATCTAATATTGGGTTTATGCCTTATCCTTCAATTGTAGATGGAACTGAACCTGTTATATTAAGTGCTGAAGATTCAGCTTATGCAATTACATCAGAATCTAAGCATCCAGAAGAAGCTAAAGAATTTTTGAATTTCTTGTTTGAGAAACAAAATTTACAAAAATATAGTGAATTTGTTAAATCCCCTTGTGCATTCACTGATGTAGAAGCAGATTGGGGACCAATTAAAGATGAAGTTACAAAAGCATTAGAAAATGGTGTCAATATAGGTTTTACAAATGAAAACCCATCTGGATTTTCAGGTGATGATGCAGGAAGACTTGTACAAGAGCTATATGCTGGTAAATATGAGACTTCTTTAGACTTTGCTAAAGAGTATAAAGAAACTTGGGACAAAGCGTGGAATGCATCAAATAATTAGTAATTATTAAAATAAGAGAGTTAAGGGAGTCTGTGCTCTGGTTTTTATAAAGAGATTGATTCCCTTAATTTTTAAAAATACTATGGAGTGGATACAATGAAAGTTAAAAATAAAATAGTTTCTAATTTACATTATTTCATGATTTTGCCTGCAACCTTATTGTTTTTAGTTTTCTTTATATATCCATTAATAAAAGGAATAGGGCTTAGCTTAACGGATTATGATGGTATGACCAAAGCGAAGTTTATAGGTTTAGAAAATTTCTTGAAGTTTTTCAAAGACGATAGGGCTAAAACTGATCTTATGAATACGATTATTTTTGCCTTAGGAAGTGCACCTTTATTGAATGTTTTCGGTTTTTTGTATGCACTTTTATTGGATAGTAGTTTTAGAGGAAAGGGCATTGTTAGGACAATTATTTATTTGCCAGCAGTTATAAGTCCATTAATTATGGGTTATATTTGGTATTTTATTTTACAACCGGGAAGGGGATTTTTGTTTAGTTTTACTGAAGCATTGAATATTAATATATCTAGTTTTAATTGGATAGGGAATAGGTATATGGCTTTATGGGTTATTATTGTTGTTAATGTATGGCAATTTGTGGGAATGACAATGGTTATTTATTTAGCAGGATTACAATCTATTCCAGAGGAGATGCATGAAGCAGGAAAAATAGATGGGGCAAATTATTTTCAGAGGATAAGATATATAATTATTCCAATGATGGTACAACCTATTAAAATTAATGTAATTACCAATATAATAGGTTCATTATCAGTATTTGAAATTATTATGGCATTGACAGATGGAGGCCCTGGATATAGTACAGAATCATTAAGTATTTATATTATGAGGATGTGCTATGGTAGTTCCACAGGATATTCAACAGCTGTTGCTATAATCCTATTTTTAATTATATTGATACCAGTATATATTACTTTTAAATATATTAATTCAAAAGAATATGAGGTTTAAGGAGGAGAGGGATATGGATAGAAAAAATATATTTATTAGAATTCTTAAAATAATTGCAATTCTTACTATAACTGTATTAGCAATATTTCCTTTTTATGTGTTGATTTTATTAGCTTTCACACCTCCTTCTGTTAATTTTTCGAAAGAATTATTCTTAGTACCACAAGGATATTTTCAGAATTTTATTGAGGCATGGAAGACTTCTAATATAGGGGTATCTGTTTTAAACTCTTTAATTATTACAATAGGTGCAGTGATAATATTAGTTTTATTTGCAAGCATGGCAGGATACGCAGTAGCAAGAGTTAAGAATAAGATTAATAAAATAATTTTTATATTAATGATAGGATGTATGATGATACCAGGAATTATTAATACAGTACCACTATATACTTTAATGATAAATATCAATGGAATTAATACGCATTGGGGAATGATTCTTGTGTGTGCTACTAATGCTTTGCCATTTTCAGTATTTTTATATAGTAGTTTTATTTCTACATTGCCCAAAAATATTGAAGAAGCTGCAATTATTGATGGATGTTCAAGAATAGGTGCTTTTTTTAGAGTAGTTCTTCCATTATTAAAACCAGTAACTTCTGCGGTCATAATAATTAATGGATTAAGTATATGGAATAATTATGCTCAAGCAGTATTCTTTTTGCAAAAGCAATCAATGAGAACTATTCCACTTGCAATATCTATGTTTTTCCAACAATATGGAGCAAAATGGCATCTGATGGCAGCAGCAGCTATGATAGGTTTAGCACCGGCAGTATTAGTTTTTATTATTTTTCAAAAATATTTTATAAAAGGAATAACTGCTGGATCAGTTAAAGGGTGATTGATATGAAAAAGTATATAAAAGATTTATATGTAGACAAAGCACAATATTTGGAAGATGAAGAAATAGAAATTATTGCTGAAATGGATGAGAATATTAAGGATAAAAGATATGAAGTGATTATAAAAGTAACTCATTTAGATAAAATACAATTAAAAATTTTAAGAATAATTGAAGTAGAAGAAAATAAAGAAAGAAATATTATAGTTTTTAAGTTGAATCCTTTAAGTTCAAATGGATATGGTGTTGATGTAGAAGTATATTATAGGAAAACTTTAATTCAAACTATATCAACAGCTTTTGATGTAGTAAAAACTAAAAAAGATTCACCAAGATATGGTTTTCTTAGTGAATTTGGTAAAAAAGATATACATGATGATTTGGATATTTTAAATATGAAAAAGCTTCATTTAAATATGATACAATTCTATGATTGGATGTATCGGCATGATGATTTGGTAAGTGTGGAAGATAATTATAAG
>DAOUPR010000058.1 GCA_030626065.1 Clostridium sp.
ATGCAAAATCGACTATTTAATTAAAAGATTTCCGAAGAATGAGGAAATCATCCATCATTTCACACTCCACTCTTCACATTGCACACTACTAATAAAACAATACTAAATAAATCAACAATTCTTTAAAACACAGCCTTAAATTAAAGATTTTCTGAGGAACGAAGAAAATCATACTTAATTGTGCATTGTGCATTGCTCTTAAAGTACTTTGCTCAAAAACTCCTTAGTTCTCGCATTTTGTGGATTACTAAAAATCTGTTCAGGAGTTCCTTCTTCTGCGATTATTCCTTCATCCATAAAAATAACTCTATCTGCAACTTCTTTAGCAAAACCCATTTCGTGAGTTACAACTACCATAGTCATTCCTTCTTTAGCAAGTTCCTTCATTACCGCTAAAACTTCTCCAACCATTTCAGGATCAAGAGCTGATGTTGGCTCATCAAAAAGCATAACATCCGGCTCCATTGCTAGTGCTCTAACTATAGCAATTCTTTGCTTTTGTCCACCTGAAAGCTGCCTTGGGAAACTATCTATTTTATCCGCAAGATTTACTCTTTCTAATAATTCCTTAGCTATTTTTGTAGCATCTTCTTTTCCATAATTCTTAGCCTTCATAGGCGCTAAAATAATATTATCTAAAACCGACATATGAGGAAAAAGATTAAATTGCTGAAAAACCATGCCCATCTTTTGTCTTATCTCATTTATATTTATATCTTTATCTGTAATATTTGTTCCTTCAAAAACAATTTCACCCTCTGTAGGTTCTTCAAGTAAATTTAAACATCTTAAAAAAGTACTCTTACCTGAGCCTGATGGTCCAATAACAACCACCACTTCTCCTTTTTCTATATGTGCATCTATTCCTTTTAATACATGTAACTTATCAAATTTCTTATGTAAATTATTAACTTTAATCAACTCTACTCAATCTCCTTTCAAGAAGCTGGATCAATTTAGAAATAATAAATGTTAAAATCAAATAAATTATTGCTGCACCTATTAAAAAATCTGCATACAAATAGAATTTTGCTCCCATTTTCCTTGAAGCATTCATTAGTTCGCCACCACCAATTGCTGATACCAATGATGTGTCCTTTAATAATACAATAGCTTCATTTCCAAGTGGAGGAATTACATTTCTAAAGGCTTGTGGTAAAATAATATGTCTCATAGCCTGACTATGTGTAAGTCCCAATGATCTAGCTGCCTCCATCTGTCCTTTTTCAATAGATTGTATACCCGCTCTAATTATTTCAGCTACATAAGCACCACTATTTATTCCAATACCAATAGTCCCTGCAACTATAGGATTCATTGATACAGGAGTACCCAAAATCAGTCTTAAAAACTGTGGTACTGCCAAAAATATAAATAGTATTTGCAATAACATAGGTGTTCCTCTTATAATTGTTAAATAAATTCCTGAAATAACATTTAAAACTTTATTTCTTGAAATCCTAGAAAGTCCAACTAAAACCCCTAAAATCAAACCTAATATCAAAGCTCCAAATGTCATTTGAACAGTAACAACTGCCCCTTTTAATAAAAAATCTTTATATTCCCACACTTTAAGTAAACCTTCCAAAATTACCAACTCCTCTTAACCTCAAAAATAGGGCAATAAGATTGCCCTATTTTATACATATTATTTTTTCTATGTCCCAGTTTAAATCATATACTATTTCTTGTTTACTTTCAATTCTTATATTATTCAACGTCCCACTTTTCTTTTAATTGATCAATAGTTCCATCTTCTTTTAATTCTGTAATAGCTTTACTAATCTCCGCTACTAAATCTTCGTTACCTTTTCTAATTACAACAGCTGTTTTTTCTACTGTTAGAGGCTCACCAACTATTACTAAATTATCATTTTGGGCTATATAATCTTGTGCCACTGTTATATCAGCTACAGTTGCTTTAATAGCTTGATTTTGTAACATAACAAAACCTTCTGCAAATCCATCAAGACTCATAACTTCAGCACCATCTATAGTTTCAGCGGCTTCTTCACAAGTAGAACCTATACCAACTGCAACCTGCTCTCCATTTAAATCTTCTGCTGCCTCAATGCCAGAACCTTTATAAGTAACAATTACTTGACCACCCTCTAAATATGGTTCAGAAAAATCAACACTTTCAAGTCTTTCTGGTGTAATTGAAAATCCAGAGCAACCTACATCTACTTGTTCACCCTTTACTGCCTCAACTATTGTATCAAAAGACATTTCTTTTATCTCTACTTCTACACCTAATTTTTCACCTACTGCATTAATTAAATCAATGTCAAACCCTATAATATTTCCATCATCATCGATTGTCTCAAAAGGTGGATAATCTGGAGAATTACCAACAGTAAGAACACCATTTTCTTTTATCTTTTCTAAAGTAGTTTTTTCAACAATAGCTTCTTCATCATTAGTATTTTCTACCTGTGAATTCGTATTAGCACTATTAGTATTTGACCCACAAGCTGTTAATCCTACTAATACTGTAGTAGCTAGCAACGCTGCTACTAATCCTTTTATCTTTTTCATAATATTTTCCCCCTTGGTATTTTCATCTTCCTCTTGTTGTTATTATACACACTTTTGTATATTTATACAATACCTTTTTTCACTTTTATTCATTTTCTTTCTTTTATCCTATATTTCGAGGGGGAGTTACTGTATTGATCAGTTGTCTATATTAATATCACCAGAAATTGAATTGCAATTTATAGAATTTTGTCCATTACCAATTTTTCCTTCTATCCTAGTTTTAGAATTATTATTAAATGATATTGGTAACTCAGAATTCACTTCTCCAGATACGGTATTTAAACTAAATGTAAAGTTACTATCATCAGGAACCTTAATACTCAACTCTCCTGAAGTAGTGCTAAAACTAATATCATCCTGTAATTCTTCAAAATTCACTTTCACATCACCTGAAACAGTTTGAGCATTAAGTTTCCCATATAAAGAATCTATAGTAACATCCCCAGAAACAGTGTCTAATTTAAGTTCTTCAACTTTAATTTCTTCTATATCTAAACCAGATGATACTGTATTTATTTGAATTTTCTTATTGTATATTTCCGGAATCTCTACTTCCAGAGTTGTTGCTAAAGTAATAGACTCAAATTTTATGTGCTCAGGATATTTAACCTCTATTGTTGCTATTTTACCATTTTTGCTTATTTCTAAAGTAGGTGCTCCATCTTCATTTCCAAAATAAGCTCCTTTAAATTGAACCTTCGATTCCTCTTCTGTTGTAGTTTTAATTTTAATATCTGTGCTGACACAATTAATCTCAATTTTCTCAATTCCATCAATATTTAATATCCCTTTATCATTTAAATCTAATTTATAATTACTATTACTTTTTAATTTATTATTATTTATCTCTATCGACTCACTATCTTTTTCGAAACTTCTCCATATTCGCTCTTTGATATTACTTCCATCTAATATATAAACAAGTACAACGCCTCCAAAAACAAGTATCAACGCAATAATCAGTATTCTTAAAAACCCTTTATTATCAAATGACTTCAAATTATAATTGCCTCCTTTTGCTATTATAAATAAATATTAATACTTTCTGCATAAAAATAAGTAAATAAATAGTTACACTTTTTTCATTTTGTGATACAATCTTATAAACACAATGGATAATGTACAATGCACAATGCACAATGCACAATGCACAATGCACAATTGTGGATGATTTTCTTCCCTTTGGTGTGAAAATCTTTAATTAATTAAAAGAACAAAGACTTTAGACGAATGAGAAATACAGTATCAATTGTGTAGTATAATGTTTTAAGATTTAGTGTTTGAGGTTTAGTGTTTGAGGTTTTTAGTCTTTTAGTCTTTTAGTCTTTTAACTGAACTCTGCACTCTGTAAATTGCACTCTTGTATCAAAAGCACTCTTGTATCAAAAAGTACTCTATTTTTTTAAAGAAGGGGTTTTTTAATGAAAAGACAATTTAAAGCTGACTTAGCTCTTTTTTCTGTAGCTATATTTTGGGGTGGAAGTTTTCCTGTAATGAAAATTGCCCTTGGTAGTATTCCTCCATATACTTTTTTAGCGATTAGATACTTAGTTTCAGCATTACTACTTTTACCATTTTCTTATAAATACTTTAAACAAATAAATAAGAAAACAATTATTTATTCTTTTTTAATAGCCTTAACACTATTTTTAGGAAGTGGCCTGCAAGTTCTGGGATTACTTTATACAACTCCTAGTAAATCAGGTTTTCTTACAGGACTAAATGTAATAATTGTGCCTATACTCATTGCAATTATATACAAAAAAATCCCTGAATTAAAAGTTATTCTAGGAATCATTTTGTCTTTATCTGGACTTTATATTATGTCTTCTGGTGGAGCTGCTGGTATGAATATTGGAGATATTCTAACTATCTTATGTGCATTTTCCTTTGGAACTCAAATAATACTCGTTGATAAATTCACTCAAGATATTAATATTCCTTTGTTTACTTTTTTAGAAATGTTATTTGTAGGATTAATGGGTTTTATACCCGCTATTTCAATTGAAGGTATGCAGTTTGATATTAATTTTATATCAATTGGAGGAATTCTTTATCTTGCTATATTCTGTACTATATATGCTTATGGCCTTCAAAACAAGGTCCAGAAATTCACAACGCCTTCTCACGCAGCTATTATTTTCTTAGCTGAGCCAGTATTTGGAGCTATATTCTCTATTTTTATTGGAGACATGCTTACAGGAAGAACTCTTATTGGATGTGTTTTGATTTTATTTGGAATGGTGATTATTAACTTAAAACAATACACAGTACAAAGTGCACAATGCACAATGAACAATGCACAATGCACAATTTTGGATGATTCTCCTCGTTCCTCTGAGAATCTTTAATTAATTTGGAGACCTAAAAACAATAGTCATACCCAATCTATTGAGTATGACTATTTTATCGCTTTAAGTTGATTAATTACTGTTTCATGTTCTTGAAATTCTTCTATTAATGTTGTCACCTTTCCCTGAATATCTTCAACTATATACATCATCTTTTCCTTCTCAGCTCTAGTAACTTTAACATTCTCCTCTAAAGATCTTTACATCAAATACATTTCATCTTGCTTTTTCTCAATGTTATCTAATCTTGAATCCATCTTATCTAATCTTACTTCAACTTTATCTAGTTTATTAATAATCAATTGAAACCTTTACTTAGTTTCATTATCCATATCAAATACCTCCACTTAATGGGCTCAATTAATTATATCATTGCAAAAATCTTATATGAATATGAAAAATTATACAATCACGCTTGTTTTTATAAATGGTTATGTTATAAAGAATTGTTGATATGAATTAATATTTACTAGTTTCAAAATTTTTAAGTTCACAGTTCACGGTTCACAGTGCACAGTTGTGGATGATTTTCTTCGTTCCTCAGAATATCTTTAATTAAATCTATCTTTAATATCACTTCCTTAATTGTGCATTGCCCTAAAAAGCATCTCTCTTTACAAATATAATATGAGATACTGAATAGCATACAATAGTCCACACAAGCAAAACAACTATTCCAAAGGTAGGAGTTATCATTGGATTTTGATATGTTGAGGCCAAACTTCCTGCGTATAGACTACCAACATCACCTAGCCCAATAAATGTATATGGAATAAATTTTCTTATAAAAGCAAAATTCTGAAGAATAGTTGTTACAATAATTATTAGTATACTAAAACCCATTGATATAGTACTATTTCTAAATATGGTTGATATCATAAACACAAAAGCTACTGCTGCTACTATATACAATATTTGTAGCAAGGTAACATTTATAAGATATTGCCACATAGGAATTATGTTAACAGACCCTTCAATCATTTGAAATATTTTATCTGTTGCACTTGTTGCAGACTTAATAAATTCGTATTTATATCCAACCATTATAGGATAGTTTAGACTTCCAAAACCTGCTATAATGCCTGTTACTAATAAAGAAATTGCTTCCGCTACAACTACTAGTACTATTGATGATCAAACAATTGCAATAAATTTAGATAATATAACTTTTCCCTTTTTAACTGGCTGAGTTAATAAAACTTTTACTGTTGCAGGTGTAAATTCTCCTGACACTATATCCGCAGAAAAAATTGAAAGTCCTATGGCTAAAAATATTGCCCCTAAAAACATAACAATATCTTGAAAATACTTATTAGTATTTAACTCGTAGTATTCTACTGGCTCAATATCATTATCTAACATGTAATTATTCATTTCAATTTGAGTTTCCATTTGTTGTATCATGATAATTTCTATATTAGGGTCCTCTTTATACATTTCGATTTGAATTTTTAAATCTTTATTAGTTTGTATAAGTTTTTCTTTCCAATCAACAAGTTCTTCATCAATTTGTTTTTTTATATCTACTATCCTAGCCTTTGATTCTTGAATCTCTTCCTTTAAATCATGTTTTTCACTATCATCAATATCTTTTTCTTTTAGTCTTTTCTCCATATACTCTATATTTTCTTCCTCGGTTTGCAGCTTATATTCAGGGCTATTATATCTAGCCGAACTTTCTGCATCCTTGTATTCAGCAAAAATCATTACTCCTAATAGTAAAGCAAATAGTATAAATACTACCCAGGTTTTCTTTCTTGAAAATAATTTAATTATCTAATTTTTAATTAATGCTATCATTATAATTCTTCTCCTTCCACAAGCTCTAGATATCTTTCTTCTAGTTCTTTTTCAACTTTATAGATTTCTTCTATCGGAATTCTTTCATCTGAAAGCTTATATATCAAATGTGATATTTTTTCTTGCTCAACTATGAATTCTATTGATGAATCCTTTAAAGAAATCTCTTTAACACAAGGTTGTTGATTGAGTAGTGAAAGGGCTTCTTTTCCTTTTGATGTAATAATATTATATTTAAATTCAGCCTTAGTAATAGCTTCTTCTCCAAGTAATTCAACTGATTGAATTTCTCCATCTTTAATAAATGCAGCTTTATGACATACTTGCTCTATTTCACTTAAAATATGAGAGGAAATAAATACCGCAGTACCTTTGCTAGCTAATTGTCTAACTACATTTCTAAAAAATATAATTCCATTTGGATCAAGTCCATTTGTTGGCTCATCTAATATCAAAAGTTCAGGCTCTGTAATTATAGCCATAGCTAGTCCTAACCTCTGTTTCATTCCTAGAGAATACTTTTTAACCTTATCATTAATTCTATCTTTAAGCCCAACCAATTCAGCAGCTTCCATTACTTTTTCTACTGGAATATTTCTCACTCTAGCTACCTGCATTAAATTCTGGTATCCTGATAAGTATTCATAAAACTCAGGATTTTCAACAATAGCTCCAACTTTTGATAAAGCCATCTCTCTATCCTTTTGTATATCATATCCTGAAATTTTAATTGTTCCACCTTCTTGAGTCATAAGACCTGTAAGCATTTTAATTGTTGTCGTTTTACCTGCTCCATTTGGTCCTAAGAAACCAAATATTTCGCCTTTATTAACTTCAAAACTAATGCCCTTAATAATTTCTCGTTTACTAAGAGACTTACGAACATCTTTAACTTGTAATACTGACATTCTTTTAACCTTCTTTCTAATTAGTTTTATCTAAACTATAAATTTCTGTTATTAAAATAAATTTATTTTTACTAATTAGTGTGAAGTGTGAAGAGTGTAGTGTGAAATGATGGATAATTTCCTCATTCTTCAGAAATCTTTTAATAAAATAATCGAATTTGCGTAGCAAAATCATCTTCTACTTCACATTTCACACTTCAAATTCCACACTTTCGCTATTAGTTGTGCATTGCTTTAAAATCATTTTTTAAAATTATTAATAAGTTTAGTACTTCCGTAATAAAACCCAGCAAATATTCCTACGCTTAATATTGAAAATAGCATAAATGATGGCTCTTCATTATATCTGATACCTATTATTGCTATTGTTAACACTATCATAAAACAAAAGGAAATTCCCAATTTAAGAATGAATTCAAAAGATTTAAACATAGAAATCTGCCCTAATCTTTCAAAATCCCATTTATTATATACATAAACTGATAAAGCAAAGAAAACTATTGAAAGTATAACTAAAGTAATTGCTCTCTCTGTACCTGTGAATACTGGAGTATAATCATCCATATACGCATAATCAAAAATATAAAATACAGGTGAAATTTTCAAACCAAATTCATATAATATTTGATTAAATCCATCTAAGAAGCCATTTCTACCTATTGCCCTAAATAAATATTCAGCATATAACCCTAAAGTAGTTGATAATCCCATAGGAACAATCAAAAATATGCTTCCTAGTAGTCCACCAATATAAGCTTTACCACAAAGATATTGAATAAAAGAAATAAAGGTAACTGTAAATATACTTACCAATATACACAAAAGCATCCATATATTATACTGATAAAATACTTTATTAACTTGATAAATATTACCTTTATTAATTATTAAATATAAGTTCATTATTAAATCTGCAATGACGGTAGGAATAACAAGTGCTCCTAGTATAGTAGTAATTTTACTAATTAAAATTTGAGTTCTTGTAAATGGCATTGTTGAAATAAGTTCCTGTCTTCTATTTAGTCTATCTTTTCCAATTATCCATGTAGTATAAATAATAGCTAATACTACTAAAACAAAGCCTCCACCATTTGAATCTAAATAATAACCATCAACTAAATATTCAAAACAGTATCCCTCTGGATTCGCCTCATACTTATTTATCATATTAATAAATCTAAAAGAGAAAAAATAAATAATAAAAATTCCTCCAAAAACCAAAGGCAAAAGTGAAGTTTTTATTTCCTTATAAAACAAAGCTTTATTAAAGTATTTTCCCAACTTCATCACCTCCTAAGTAATATACAAATATATCTTCTAAACTCAAATCTAACTCCTCTAAAAACATTATTTCCATTTTATTTATTTCTTCAATAAACTTTTCATACTCAGTAGTAACAACATTATATACTCTTCCTATCTTTTCATATCTCATAACTCCATCAAACTTTGATATATCAATCTCATCCTTAGGAACAAACTGTAATTTCCTTATTTTTTTCTTCATATTTTCAAGTGAATCATTAAATACAATTTCACCATTCTCCATAACCCCTACTGTATCGCAAATTCTTTCTATATCATCTAAGTTGTGTGAAGATATTATTATAGTAGTATTTCTTTCAACTGCTTCTTCAAGTAGAATATTAATCATTTGTCTCTTAGCTATAGGATCAAGTCCTGCAAGGGGTTCATCTAGCACTAATATATCTGGCATTATTGCTATAGTAAGCATTATAGAAGTTCTCATAAGCATTCCTTTTGACATACTTCTAAGTTTTTGATTTAAGTCAATTTTAAAAAGCTTATTTAGTTCTTCTAATCTTTCAAGACTAAAATCGGCATAAGCTAATTCGTAAAATTTTACTAAATCTTTAAATCTTGAAAATTCCAATCTAATACTTTGGTCAGGAAGATATGCAATTTTTCTCTTAACTAATGGATTTTCATAAACCTTCTCTCCATCAATCAAAACTTGCCCTTTGTCTTCTTTGTATATACCTGTCAGACACTTAATCAAAGTAGTCTTCCCTGTTCCATTGGGACCAATTAATCCAAAAATACTTCCTTTTTCAATTTTCATATCTATATTTTTAAGTATAAGATTTTCTCCTAAACTTTTAGAAAGATTGCTAATCTCTATCAACTTTAACCACCTCTTTTTCTTCTGAACTATTCTCAATATCGTCATATAAATCAACCATTATCTCTATTAAATCATCTTTTTCTATGCCCATATAGTGAGCATCAACAATTAATTTTTTAATCTCATTTTTAATAACCATAAGTCTATCTTCCTCCAATTTAGGTTTATAGGAAGTAGAAACAAAAGTACCTCTTCCTCTCATAGTTTCTATAACCCTTTGCCTCTCCAGCTCTTTATAAGCTTTACTTACTGTATTTGGATTTGCGGTTATTAGTGTGGACATTTCTCTAACTGAAGGAAGTTTATCTCCTGGAAGTATAATTCCCTTCATAATATTTTCTTTAATACCGTTAATAATCTGTTCGTAAATAGGTAAACTGCTTCGGACATTAATTTTTATCAATAAATTTCACCTCCTAGAAATGGGTTGTGTGTATGTATAGGGTATTCACTTTGAAACTTTATTTATACAAATAAATCATTGAACTAAGAATCCTATATTAAATACCAAGTGTTTTGCGTGTATTAGGTGTACTACTATATATAGTACACTTTTATTATATTTTCTCCTCCTTCATTTGTCAACAACCTTTTTTTTAAATTATAGTGTGACCTTTTTTAAAATAAAGTGTGAAGTGTGTAATGTGTAGTGTGAAGTTATTGAAGATTTTGCTACGCAAAATCTTCTATTGAATTTAAAACCTCTCCAAGAACACGAAAATACTCCATAACTTACACTACACTCTGTAATGAAAAAAGCTGCACCAATAATTGGCACAGCTTTTTCTAATCATTATTTACTTCATTATCTTCGTTTACTTTATTTCTTTTTCCCTGTTTTCTTTTCTTCCTTTCTATTTTCTATTTCCTCTTTCTTTTCTTGTTTTTTCTCTTCTATCTCTCTCTTCTTTTCTTCTATCTTTTTTTTATTTTCTTCAATAATTTTTCTCTCTTCTTCATTTTGTTCTTCTATATCTTCATCTTCATTTTTTTCTTCGTCCTCTTCTTCAAATTCATCTTCGTCTTCGTCTTCATCCTCTATTTCATCATCGTACTCTTCTTGATCTTCTTCATTTATTTCTAACACTTCTATATCTTCTTCAAAAACTTCTTCTTCATTTACATCTTGACCTTCTATAACTTCTTCGTTTTTTTCTATATTTTCATCTTCACTATCTTCTTTGTCTTCATCTACTTCATCATTTATAGTATTATTTTTTACAATGCCTTTATGATAATTCTTCGCTACTTTAAATTCCTTATCTGCTTCTGTATAACCTGCCAATTTAATTTCATATTCTTCTTTTGCTTTTATAAGATCTTCTTCATTGCCTTTATTTGTTGCCTTTTTTAGAGTAACTTTAGCTGCATTATATTCTTTCTTTTGTTTATTTAATTCATGTCTTTTTTCTACCATATTACGTACTGCTTCTTTCTTCTGTATTTGCATTTGAATTACTTGTTCAAATCGTAGCTTAGCTTCTTCACTAATGTTTTCTTCAACATTAGTAAGTACCTCTATAGATTTTTCTCCAGTTAATTCCAACTTTTCTTGAAGAGCTAATAAATCTTCAAGCTTTTCTTCTTCCTCATCAATTAATTCTTCATCCTGGATTATTTCTTCTTCAACTAACGAATCTTGATTTTCATCAACTACTTCTTCATTTTCTATAATTCCATTCTCTTCATCCTTTTCAACTTCTTGATCAAGATTTTCATTCAAACTAGTATCTAATTCTTCAATTAATTCCTCGACAATCTCACTAGCTTGGTCCATTTTTTCTTCATACTGATTTAAAGCTTCTTCAACAGCTTCTTCTTTTCCCTCTTCAGCCATTACTTCACTTTCTCCAAGTCTTTCCTCTGCAATCTCTGTAAGCACTTCAATTTTAGCTTCCTCATCAGAAGTTAATGCAACCTTAACCTCATCAGCTAAAACATCAAAAGAATAAAAAATACTATCGGGTGTAATACCCGCTTCATCTACTAAAGTTGTTTCTCCTTCTGCAAAAACTGGAACCGATATGTTTGCCGCTACAAATAAACCTAATAAAACTGAACTAACTTTTCTCATAATAATTCTCCTCCTAATTAATGTGCAGAGTGCAATGTGCTATTAATGATAATTCTTGATTTTAAATTATGTTTTATTCTTTTATTGTCTTAATGTTTTAATTGCACTCTGCAAACTGCACTATATGTTTTAAAAAAGAACTAGTTATAATTCCCTTTGACTATATTTACGGACATAACTTATAATTTAAGGGGGTAGTTTTTAATATATTTTATTATTTAAATAATTATTTTAATCTTTTTAAATATATATATATAATTTAGTACCCCTTTAAAAATCTTGTATTAATCGTATATATTAATATAGGATTTTGACGTAGAAATTCTATATACTGAGGTGAATTATGCTAGTAGGAAGTCTAACTAAAGAAAATAGAAATAACTTTATTGAAGAAAATAAGCTTTTCATTTATAAAACTACATATAGAATCTGCAAAAGAAAATTAGATTGGAAAAATGATGATGAATTGAGTGTTTCTCTTATTGCTTTTAATAAAGCGTGTGATAATTACACTGAAAAAAGAGGTAACTTCTACAGTTATGCCACAACGGTAATTAGAAATTCGCTCATAGATTATTTTAGAAAAAAAGACTTAAATGTTCATCTAACTTATGAATCTGAAGATAACTTTGATTATATAGATAACACTAATTCATTACAACAATTTAATATAAAATACGAAAATGAACTTAGAGCTCAAGAAATTCAATTACTTAATTCTGAATTGAATAATTTCAAAATATCTTTTAACGACCTAGTTAATAGTAGCCCAAAGCATTTAGATACAAGAAAAAATGTACTTAAATTAGCTTTTTTATGTTCAAATAATGACGATATTTTAAATTCATTAAAATCAAATTATAAATTACCAGTCAAAAATATTATTATATTAACAGGTAAAAAACGAAAATTTATTGAAAAATGGCGAAAGTATATAATCGCTCTGATAATCATTATTTCAAATGAAGATTATCAATATATTAGATCTTATTTATCTCTAGAGGCAGGTGATTCAAATGAACACTAAAACAGGTATTGTAACTCAAATAAAAAAGAATAAAATCATAA
>DAOUPR010000204.1 GCA_030626065.1 Clostridium sp.
CACGATTAATTTCACGATTTTGGTCTTGAGTTAAAGCTTCAATGGTATTCATCTAATCTCTCCTTTGCATTGTTTAACTCATTATACTATTTTCGAATTTAACAAACAAGAAGACCATTTTACCCTTCTTGTCTATTAAAAAGCATAATATTATTAAATAAATAAATTCATTTAAGGAAGATAAGATATTTATCAATCTAAATATATCTAAGTAAACATTTCTTATTCAGCAGAATATATATATCTATTTACAACATCCTCTAATAATTCTTGACGCCCAGATTTATTTTTAATTTGATCGTTCTTTAAAGCATAGGCTGCCAACTCTTCAAAGTCAGTTTCATTTGCTACAATTTTAGCACCTATACCCTCTTTGTAAGAAGAATATCTATCTTCAACAAAATCTTCTAACACTCTATCTTCTAATAAATTATTTGCAACTAATAACCCTTTAGCAAATGTGTCCATTCCAACAATATATGAAATAAATAAATCATCTGGTTGGAAAGACCCACGACGTACTTTTGCATCAAAGTTTAATCCACCTGGTGCAATTCCACCCTTCTTAAGTACTTCATACATACACATTGTAGAATCATATATATTTGTTGGGAATTGATCAGTATCCCATCCAAGTAACATGTCACCTTGGTTTGCATCTATTGATCCCAATACTCCATTAATTCTAGATATATTTAATTCATGTTGAAAAGTATGTCCTGCTAAAGTTGCGTGATTTGCTTCTATATTAAGTTTAAAATCATCAATTAAGTCATATTTTCTTAAAAATCCTAAAACAGTCATTGCATCAAAATCATATTGATGTTTTGTTGGCTCTTTTGGTTTTGGCTCGATTAAGAATTGACCATCAAAACCAATCTTTTTAGCATAATCTTTAGCCATTCTTAAGAATTTTGCAAAGTTATCATTTTCTAAGGCAACATCTGTATTAAGTAATGTTTCATAACCTTCACGTCCACCCCAAAATACATAATTTTCTCCTTTAAGTCTATTTGTTATTTCTAAAGCTTTTTTAACTTGAGCAGCTGCAAAAGCAAATACATCTGCATTTGGAGAAGTAGCAGCACCATGCATAAATCTAGGATGACTAAATGCATTTGTAGTACCCCATAAACACTTAATACCTGTTTCTTTCATTTTTTCTTCTATTAAATCAACAATAACATCTAAATTGTCCAATTTTTCTTGTAGTGAATTACCTTCTGGCGCAATATCAAGGTCATGGAAACAAAAATATTCGATACCAAGTTTTTGCATGAATTCAAATCCTGCTTCAACTCTAGCTTTAGATAATTCCATTCCATCTAAATTATCATAAGGACGTTCCATAGTAGGAAGACCAAATGGGTCATTACCAGCTCCTGTTAATGTATGCCAATAGCTCATAGCAAAACGTAAATGATCTTTCATTTTCTTACCAGCAACCACTTTTTCAGCATTATAGTATTTAAATGCCATAGGATTAGTTGACTTAGCGCCTTCATATTTAATCTTTTCAATTCCTTTAAAAAATTCCATTAATAAACCCTCCCCATGTAATATCCTAGCCCTACTAGTCCATCATTTATTTTTCAAAACATTCATGAAAACCTTTCAATCTTTATAAGACAAGTATATCTAAAAAAAGCAACTTTGTAAACCCTATTTATTAAGTCGGGTTTACAAAGTTTTGACATATAAAAATCGACTGGTATATTACCGGTCGATTTCTGTATAAAATAATCGTGTGCAAATTTAGTTCTGGTGTACATAAGAAACTTATTGTTCATTACGCATAATTATATTCTCTAAACTTTCCCTAAACTTCTCTACGTCTCCATCAAAAATAACCATTTCAATATCCATTTGCCTAGCTCTTTCTAAAGTACTCCTTTTGACAGGCTCATAAGTAGTAACTAATAATTTTTTCACGTCATCCCCTGATAATTTTTCTGAATAAACTGCTATATCGTTTAAATCATCTACATCATAATAAGCTGTATCCTTACAAGATATATAAAACAGTGTGGAATTTGTAGTAGTAGCTAATACATCAGCTTCATTTCTTACAATTCTATCATCAGAATCCCAAAGAAATAGAACTCCACTTTCCACACTATTAATGGAATCTATTCCTTTAATAATATCATGTGTAAAGATTTCAAGCCAAGTGCCCGTTTTAAAAATAAAATCCTTGTATTTATGATCGTAAAAATCCAAAAAAGTTATATTATTTTTCAGTTTTCCTTTAGTCATAATTTTATTTTCTTCCAAAAATCTAAAAAAAGAATTTACCAAACTCCTCTTATAAGACGATAACAATTTAGAATTCACTATAACTCTATTCTTAACAGTTCTATCATGCCTGAAAATCCTAGGATTAATCAAATCCCCTTTTATTTTTCTCCACGCTGAAAAATTATGGACTATAAAATCTGTAATCATAGTTATTGTTTTATCTTTTAATTTATCACTTTCATCAGCAATAATTTTTCCACCAGTAAAATGAATAAAATCATCGACAGTAAAATCGAAAAATTCATCTTCAACCACCTTCATATCTGACGGACCTAGTATGTATATCTTTTCTTTTTCATCATCTATAAAACATGAATTAAATTCTAGTACTGAAGCCACCTTATTAATAACTATAGGCAGTAGTCCTTTACCGCAAGATAAATTAATAATCGCATCTTCTCTTTCATAAAAAGAAATTATCTTTTGGATATTTTCATAATTAACTTCTTCTACCTCAATAAATTCAGTTTCTAATTTTAGACCTTTATAATTATAGAATTTTTTTATATCACTGCAAACATCATTGCCTATGCTGCTTTTTTTCGAAAGAAAAATCACCTTCTCTGGCTTGAAATAATACGTAGCTAATAGATTTTTTTCATTGTATTCACCTAAAATATTAATTAATATTTTACTGTTCACCTTATCACCTGTTTCTTGATATATTTATATATATTTATTATATACTATTATTTCAATAGTTTTAAAAAATAATCACAAAAGAAAAAGCAACGGAAAATCCGCTGCTTTTTCTATAAGTCTTATATATTGTGATAGTTTAATTATGGGCTATTTTAAAACTTCTTTGAAAATTATTAATTATCCTAAGAACTGCTCGATATCTTCTTCTACAGTAGTTATTCCGTTAATTCCAAATGTTTCAATTAATACGTTAGCTACGTTTGGTGATAAGAATGCAGGTAATGTAGGTCCAAGCTTAATGTTCTTAACTCCTAGGTGTAATAAAGCAAGTAATACTATTACAGCCTTTTGCTCATACCAAGCTATGTTATAAGATATTGGTAATTCATTTATATCATTTAACTCGAAGATTTCTTTTAATTTAAGAGCGATTACTGCTAATGAATATGAATCATTACATTGTCCAGCATCTAATACTCTTGGAATTCCACCGATATCTCCTAAATCTAATTTATTGTATTTATATTTAGCACAACCTGCTGTTAAGATGATTGTATCTTCAGGTATTTGCTTAGCAAAATCTGTGTAATAATCTCTTGATTTCATTCTTCCGTCACAACCAGCCATTACGAAGAATTGCTTAATTGCTCCAGTTTTAACTGCATCTACAACTTTATCAGCTAAAGCAAATACTTGAGCGTGTGCGAATCCACCTACTATTGATCCTGTTTCTATTTCTGTTGGTGCTGCTAATGTCTTAGCTTGCTCGATGATTTGTGTAAAGTCTTTTTTACCATTTTCATCAGCTTCTATATGAGTACATCCTGGGAAACCTGATGCTCCAGTTGTATAAATTCTTGCCATGTGTTCTTTCTTTGGTGGTACTATACAGTTTGTAGTGAAAAGAATAGGTCCGTTGAATGTTTCAAACTCTTCTTTTTGTTTCCACCAAGCATTTCCGTAGTTTCCTACAAAGTTATCATATTTCTTGAATGCTGGGTAGTAGTGAGCTGGAAGCATTTCACCATGAGTATAAACATCTACTCCAGTTCCTTTTGTTTGCTCTAATAACTGCTCTAGATCTTTTAGATCATGACCTGATATTAATATACCTGGCTTATTTCCAACTCCGATATTTACTTCTGTAATTTCTGGGCTACCATAAGCACCAGTGTTAGCTCCATCTAATAATGCCATTACATCTACACCAAATTTACCAGTTTCTAATGTAAGTGCTACTAACTCATCAGCTGTTAATGAATCATCTAATGTAGCTGCAAGCGCTTTTGTTGTAAAATCAAATACTTCTTGATCAACTTGTCCTAAGTTATAAGCATGCTCTGCGTATGCTGCCATTCCTTTAAGCCCGTATGTGATTAATTCTCTTAAAGATCTTACATCTTCGTTTTCTGTACCTAAAACTCCAACTTGAACTGAATCAGCTTTCGCTTCCATAGCTGCTTTTGTTTCAGCTGTCCAAGTAGCACAGTCATGTAAGTTTTCTAAAGATACACCTTTAGCTTCTAATTCTTTTTTCATTTCTTCTCTTAAAACTAAACCTTCTTTAATCTTCTCAACAAATGTTTCATCATTGAAGTTAGCATTAGTAATAGTCATAAATAAAGCAGTCATTGTAAAGTAATCATTCTTAGAAAATTTAACTCCTACTTCTTTTCCCATTTCGGCTAAAACTGCTGTTCCTTTTACTGTATACATTAATAAATCTTGAAGATTAGCTACCTCTGACTTCTTACCACATACCCCTTGGATTGTACAACCAGTTCCTTTTGCTGCTTCTTGACATTGATAACAAAACATACTCATATTTGTTTCCTCCTTCTTATTGGTAAAAATATTTTTTATTGAATCCATTATGTTCATAAATAACTCCTTTTTCTAAAAGCTTTATCTTTTGTTTTTTTATTTAATCGTCTTTCGCTTTATCTGCTTAATTTCGCACTGCGCATTGTGCATTACTCTCTAACACTGTCTTCATTATACGGTAGATTTCATATTAATTCCGTAACTAATGTTACGCAACTAAAAAAATATAGAATTTAATTTTTTTAGTTCGCTCTTATATAAAGCCATTCCAAGTAAACGTTTTCAAGGTAAAGACTAAATAAATGTCAATTTTATTAATAAATCCGTTAGTTTTTTTTAACCGACTTACAAATCGTATCATTTCACCATAAATTAACACTTCTACTCTTATTATACCACCATTTGACTAATTTAGATATATTATATTCTTTATTTGGTTGCATCCAAGCATATAATGAGTTTGCTTCTTGTTTTAGGATTTCTTTGGCTACCTCGTCGATTTCGTAATAATGTACCTTAGCCACCCTAGCACACCATGTACCTGGCCATTCATTTTGTTTTTTTACTTCCTTCAAATACGGTTGTAATTTGACCATAATAGAGATGGCTTCTTTAGATACTCTAAATTCTTTTCTAGTGACTAAAATAAATTCGTCACAAACTTTAAAAGCCAAATCAATTAGGTATCTATAAACTTTTTCTTGTGGTTCTAAAAGAATATCAATAATATACATAGTTTTCTCCTATATTAAATTATGTTTCTCGATATTTCAAAGATCTTTAGTTATTTAATTTATTCAAAGATTTTGCACCGTATAAATGTCAAGTTAAATCTCCTCAATTCTGTGCAATTAAGACTCCTCAGTTTTATTTAATTTTAATTTGTCTTTAATTCGATAAGATGGGCCAGTAATATTAAATAAATAGGAATAGTGTAAAA